>CAYHSM010000039.1:0-10822 GCA_964359325.1 uncultured Candidatus Peribacteria bacterium | reverse complement strand
CGGAGACTCGCGCCGCAGGCCGTGATGAAGCTTTTGAAAATATTATAAACCGCATTAAGTCCGCAGGCGGAGAAATGGTACAAGACGAAACGCATCCGCTTTATACGGAAATCGGCACGCAGGAATTTGAAGTCGGATATGAGCGCATTGTTCTATTTAATTTGGACCGTATTAATTTTCAGCTCAGCCGCCGCGTAGAAACTCATCTGCTACAGGGTACCGGCCATCAAAAGAATCTCGGGCTCCTGGAAACTCCACGTATAAAATTCATCCTCAAACGCAAACCTGACACAAGCCAAGATTGGCAGCTAGTAGACCTCGAAGACATATTTTAGCCTAAATATTCCCAGTAACACTCCTGGCAATAAATAATATATTTACTCTCGGCCGAATAAGTACTGATGATATCTTTTTTGCATTTGTCGCATTTTCTCTTGTAAAGTTTTCTTTCGTTACGTAGCGACAGTCTTCTTTTCCTTCTGCAGTCAGGACAATTTTCCGGCTTTGGCAACGCCTTTTTTTTATAAAATGTTTGCTCCTGCGGAATAATCAAAAATTCTTTATTGCAAGCCTTACAAGTAGACTTTTCGCTGTTTATTGTTGCATCTTGAGCCATATATTTATTGGTTAGAATTTAATTGATTGAACTAAATCTAGCATATTTTAGGATCGCTGGGCCAGTGCATGGCCGCATTGCTATCATCATAAGGATAAGTCGAACACGGAAACGTCATATATTCCCCACTATCAAACATTTCTTTCTTAATTTGCTCAACTTTCTTGAAATATTCTTCTTTTGGATATTTTTTATTAAAAATACAATATTCCGCATGCTTCATGGAAAAACACCCGAAACAATCATGCGAATTATAAACAAGCTCGCAATGATCCAAATTCTGACTGTCAAAACATGTCACGCAAAAATTGCAATTATGCAGATTCATTTCCGACATAACTTCATAATTTAATTCAGAATTATAATAGGAATTGCTCATGTCTATGCAGTCTTTCAGCGCTACGGAATTATTGCAATACATTGAGTCCTCCATCTGTTTCACATCAAAACATTCATAAGAATTGTGGGAATTATAAACGTAATCACCCGTACAATTTTCATTATTCAACTGATGCACGTAAAAATGAGGAGCTTTGAATTTAGCCTGTTCCAGTAATTCAAATAATTGTTGATGACTATTGGCCTCCTTAAGTTCTTTAACTTTCTTAGCATATTCAAGGGAAGAATATTGTTGATTCTGAACCATATATTGTTTTCTCCTCAGGCCGATACATAAAAAGCAATTTTTACAGCCGATACAGTCGTAACAATATTCCAAATCCATGCCATTGGAGCAGTCTTGAGAATAATTCACGTTATAGCATTCCAGGCAGTCAACACAGTCGTAACAAAGTTCGCATTTTTGAGAATAATCGCAGTCCGCAGTATCTGTCGAATCATACAGCCAAAAGCCATAATAACAGTTTTCATCATACTCGCTTCCAAAAATCAAATAGCAATTTTTAGAATTTCCGGAATAGCTCACGTAAGGACTGTTTTCGCAGTTGACGGAAAGTAGTCCATTCCTTGGCTGCAGCAGCCGCACCTCCTCCATTTTTTTGATATATGACATAAGAAATTTTAATTGATTTTTGAATTTAAAAAGACGCTATTATTCTGGCACACTATCGACAAATAGTCAACGAGCAAGCATGTACCCTTGCATTTTACAGTTTTAATCTGTAGGATAGCAGTGTCGACAACTTTTCGACAACACTAATGATTTTAGAAACTTTACGGAAAATAGGATTTTCAGAAAAGGAAGCAATGGCATACATGCAGCTTATTCGGCTGGGCGCCCAGCCGGTTTCTGTGATTTCGGAAAAGGCCGGAATAAATCGCACAACAACTTACGACATCATTAAAAGCTTAACCAAAAAAGGACTCATAGCATCAATTAAAAAAGGATCAGTAACTTATTTCAAAGCCTTGGATCCAAAACAGCTCTTAAATTATCTCGAGCGCGAAAAAACAGAGCAAACCAAGAGAATTGAAAAACAACAAAAAGAAATAGAAATCCTGCTTCCTGCCCTCATATCTCTCGAGAATCCCGAAAGTACAAAACCGAAAGTTACATTCTACGAAGGTGAAAAAGGCATGCGCCAGGCATACGAAGACACACTTACCTCATCCGAGACGATACTTGCCTACGCTAACGTCGAAGACATGCACGAAGGGCTTCCAAATTTTTTCCCGGACTATTATCAGCGCCGCGGCGTAGAAAAAAAGATCCATATCAAGTGCATTGCGCCGGATAATAAAATTTCTATGGAACGTCACAAGCACGACAAAAAAGAAAATCGCGAAATGCTTTTTGTCCCATCCAAAGAATATGGTTTTTCACCTGAGATAAACGTCTACGACGACAAGGTTTTATACGCTTCCTGGCGCGAAAAAATGGCAATTATCATAAAATCCAAAGAAATCGCGGACTTCCACAAAAAAATGTACAAACTCTGCTGGGCCCAGGCCAAACTCGAACACAAAAAACTCAGGTAAGCAAGGCATCTTGTGGATGATTTTAGAAAAATTTTAACTTTGGGTGGTACAACAGGTTTGCCAAATAAATTTATTGAAAAGTCCGGAATTTTAGTATATACTATAAATATAATATATACTAATCTAAGCCAATGGTCCGTAAAAAATATATGAAAATGTTGATCTCTATACCTGACGACACCTACTGCACCTTTATCCAAAACGTGCCTAATGGGCAACGCAGCCAATATATTGTTAATCTTTTAAGTACAAATTTGAAGCCAAAAAGTACTAAAAAAATTCCCAAAAGCCCATGGAGTAAAATCCCTAAAATTAAAGGAAATTATACCGAAAAAGAAATTATAAAAATGCTTAAAAATGCTTGGAACGATGTTGATTGATAGCAATATTGTATTTTCACTATTGCTTGAACAAAATAGCTATGAAGAAACCGAGAGGTTATTTGATGCAATTGAGCATCTTTCATTGAAAGTTCAAATATTGGATTTTGCCTTATATTCAGCAACTTTAAACTTTCTTAAAAGAGGACATCATCAAGAAATTAAACAATTTTTAGAAACGCTCAATTCGTCCAAAAACATATTCATATACCGCCCGAAACCTTCGGAAATTTCCGCAGCGCTCAGCTTAAAGGTAAGCCTCGACTTCGACGATAAACTTCATTATTACTTGGCCAAAAAGAAGAATCTTACCTTAGTAAGCTACGACCGGGATTTTGATAAAACCGATCTCAAACGTCTCACTCCAGCGCAAGCTTTAGAACGTCTACGCCTTTAAAACCTTCAACGCCCACCTCTCCATTTCCGCCTCTTCTTTGTCATTTTTATGATCAAATCCAAACAGATGGAGCAGTCCATGCACAAACAAAATGCCAAATTCTTTTTTTAAGTCGTGGCCGTTTTCTTTAGCTTGCCTTTTGGCCGTATCAACTGAAATAAATATATCCCCAACTATCACATCGCCCTGCACTTTTTTAAATTCAATAACTTCGAGGTACGCAAATGAAATAACATCGGTAGGGCTGTCTTTTCCCCTATATTCTTTATTTAAAGCCTTAATTTGCTTGTCCCCTATTAACACGAGGTCAATTTTACCGTCGCGTCTTAGTATTTTTTTGTCTATCCGTGCTTTCAAAATCTTATACAATCGGTCTACATATTTTTTAAAAAAGGCCTTATCAACTTTTTCACGCGTCTCATTTATAAATCCAAATTTAAGCATATTTTTTATTTAAGCCATAAGTTTTCATAACTCCCCCACTCGCTTTCATCCATCTCCCAATACGGATATATCGCAACTCCTGCAAAATTATCATCATTACTTCTTATATTATTAAGGCCGGCAATAATTCCCTTTAACCCATTTTCTATATTTTCCACTTCCGGGTCAAATCCGACATTTTGATCATCATAGGCCGGAATACCGATAAAAATCTCTTTTCCATCAAGTAAATCAGTCAGCCATATAGTCTGTTCTTTGACTAGCCATTTGTATAGCCGACTGTTCTTTAAGCCTGTATCATAAGCCATAGCCACTATTTGGTCAGCATACTCGGCCACATTTTTATAATTAATTTGAGAATTATAATTTTTAAATTTGTAAACTTTTTCAGTCATCCATACAAAAGAATTTGGAATAAATTCAGAAAGCGCTACGGAAATAATTTTATCCTTAGGCAAAACATCGCGCGTCTCTTTTAGTAATAAAATAAAATCTTCGTCATTGTCCCACACAGGCTCTATATCGAAATGTATTCCATCAAATCCGACAAGCCGCCCCATAATCAGGGCTTGATTGGCAACATTATGCCTCACGTCTTTACTGCTTAAATCAATCTTGTTTCTCAGTTGTCCGAGCCATGCTTGATACTTGATGCCATTCTCCAATTTTTTGGCTTTTTCTACAAAATTCAAAGAATATTTATAAGTCTCCGGATCAATGGTCCCGTCGTGATTGAGCGGCCCTACATGTACAAAAACAGTATCAATTTGATATTTTTTCAAATTCCCAACCAATTCTTGGATTTGAGCATCGGTTTTATTTTGACCGACCCATTCATGCCCAATCCATACGGCATTATGGCCTTTATTAAAAAAACTGCCCGGTTTATTCAAATAAACGCCAATAACAAAAATCCACAGCAATACAAGCACAACAGCGGCAACACCGGAAACGATAATCCCCCATGCCCGGCTCTGACGTGGCCACCAACCGATTTTTAATTTATTTTTCATTATACTTTCTGGAATTTTTTTAAAGCATCGTACACTATTATGCCATAAGCCGTCGCAACATTTAAAGAGTTGGCCCTTCCAAGCATTGGTATTTTAACTGACATATCCACTAATTTCATAACATCATCGGAAATGCCATTAACTTCATGGCCAAAAATAAAACATATTGGGAATTTATAATCGGTCTTATCGTAATCCTTGGCCCTATGAGCCAATTCAACAGCCACAATTGTGACTCCGGCCTTTTTTAATTTTTTTATCACGCTTATGGCGTCCTCGCTATATTCAAATGGTACAAGTTCCTCTGCCCCCAATGCAGTCTTAGAGATCTCTTTTTTGGGCGGACACCCTGTGATCCCGCATAGATATAGCTTTTTAATCAAAACAGCGTCAGAGGTTCTAAAAATGGATCCTACGTTATATAAACTTCTCACATTATCAAGTATCACAAAAACAGGAGTCCGCTTTTTCTTTTTCACCGCACTAATGGAAGGCTTTATTTTAAGAATTTCTTTATGAGTTAGCTTTTTCATCAGCGGGGGCATTAACGGAATTTAAATATTCTACGGTCCTGTTAAGAAAATCTTCAAGTTCAATAGCTGTTATATTGTCATTTGGCCTGAAAAAATCCGACTTATCAATTATCTTATTTTCCACGGCAAAATTTACATATCTCGGCTGCCACCATACGGAAGGAACCTTAGGATCAACATCAGCAAAATATATTCTTTGAGTTGATAAAGCTTCTTGTGAGCCCAACATTGCAATCAGTTCAAATTGATATTTGGGAGGAACAAGATCAGCAGCGCTCAAAACCACTTTAAGCGCCTGGACCCTTGTTATAGGCAAGTCGGGATGGAAAGGGCTGGCAGACTCATTTAGATAACCGTTTACAAGTCCCAGCATCGTAGCAATATTCACATCTTCATGATAAACGCTTCCGGGCAAAACATCAGGATACAAAACCAAATCCGGCTCTAATTTGATATCATTAAAAGAAGACATCGCCATAAAATTAAAAAGGCAAAAATCTCTGTAATCATAGCAATTTTCAAGATAGTCGGATTTTTTATTTCTGATATCAAGTTTCTCCAAAACAAGTTTAAGAAATTCACCGCGAGTTACTTCTTGATCCGTGGTATCAAGTATGGATTTAAGCACGCCTCCGGGCTTTCCTTTTCCAAATAAAACAGACACTCTGCCATTATTTATAGACTTTTTCTTGTCAGCGTATCTGGCGCTTACAGCCAAATCTTTATATCCGTCATTATTGAAATCCAATACATTAATACTCGCCCCAAACCAATCATCAACAGCTTTTCCATGGATTATAGAATCATAATCATGCTCTTTTATGTTGTAACGATCATTAAAAGGAGCATTGGAACTATAAATAATATAAACAGAACCTTCCTCAGTGCTTTTAGATTGTCCAATACCCGGAGCCCCAAGGATAATGTCTGCCTTATTATCAAGATTAAGATCTTTTAATAAGACAGTGGCTCCAAGAAAAGCCTCCCCTTCCGGCTGGCCGATGACAATATCCGGCGGTTTTTTGTTTATTTTTTTACCTCCATAAAAAATTGAAACCTTGGCATTTTGACGATCCGCTTTGTACGGGAAAGAAGAAATTGCAATATCGTCATATTCATCTCCATTCAAATTGCCGGCCGCAACGGCAAATCCAAACCAGCCGTTTTCTATATCGTCATTTATATCAATGGAAGAAAATCTTTCTACGAACGCATTATTGTTATATTTATATATATAAACTTTGCCGGCCCGTTTCACATCTTCATTATTTGCCAAATAAGCCCCGACGACTATGTCATTGGTCAAAGTGGAAATAATGTGGCCGCCGGCTATCGCGGAACCAAATCTTTCATTTTGGCTCTTGGCGTATAAACTATAATTTGGATTAAGAGAAAGGCCGTCGCGTGAACCAAAATATATATATACAGCGCCGGACCTGTAAAAATCAGGTCCCCAGGCATAAGGCGCGCCAATTAATAAATCATCCAAGCCGTCATTATTTATATCAAACGCTGATAATGATACTCCAAATTGATCACCAGTATCTTTGCCGGTAAATTCACTAATTGGTTGATTATAAGCCAAATTTAACGGGAGGATAACATTTTGAGTATCCACTTGATTAGTCAAATTTTCATGACCAAAAATTACGTAAACCTTACCGGGTCTAAGTCCATTGGATTGCGCATTATAAGCCCCGACGGCAATGTCATCAAAAAAATCATTATTAAAGTCCCCTACCACCAAAGAAGTCCCAAATTGATCTCCGGAGTTTTCCCCGTAAAAATCAACATGAGAATTCTTTCCTTCCAAATTCCCAAAAATAATTCTTACGGCTCCGTTCCATTGCTTGTCATTAAGCGAAGCAAACGGCGCCCCAACAATTAAATCATCTATGCCGTCATTATTAAAATCTCCGGAAGCTATAGACGAACCGGATTGTCCACCGGCAAAATCGCCTGTAAATTCGATTTTATCCTGTTCTGACGACACAAACGACTCGTAAATCAGTTTTAAAGCCTTAACGTCATCAAAGCCGCCGGTTATGCCGACTAAGAGCAAAAAACTCGTAAAAAAGGCCAAAGAAAAGCAAGTTTTTTTCAAAGTACTCTTTGATCTTTTTGAAAAAGATAAATTCATTTAGAAATTTAGGAATGATAATTAGGTAAAAACATTATGAGGTTTCATAAATTCAAAGTAAAGCAGACACAAACAAGCTTTCACTAGACACTGGTAGACAATAATAGTAAAATCACGACCGAAAATGTCCACTACTTGTCAATACCTTGTCTATAGACATAACTAGACACTTAAAATGAAAACTGTCGACATCCAGAAACGCTATAATTTAAGCCGAGAAGCGGCCGGTAGATTGTTGAAAGTGTCAATAAGAACGCTGGACAGGTACGTTAGGGCTAAAAAAATGTCTACTCAGGTTGTAGACGGTAGAATATGGCTTAATAAAGAGGAAATTGAGGCATTTAATGTTGACAAGAATAGGGTAATTAAAGTAGACACTGTCAGCGTGTCTACATCAAAAATGTCTATAGACAACGGCATAGACAAAGTAGACAACGTTGAGGTTTTAGAACAAGAATCTGTCGACTCTGTGTCCACTCGGCACCAAAGAAATGATAAAAACGAAACATACAAAAATTTATATTCGGAGCTCAGGGAAGAGCTTAAAGAGAAACAGGACCGCCTTGAAATAGCGAATTATAGAGTTGGACAATTGGAAGCACAGGTTAAAAACAGCATTCCGTTGCTCGAATATCATCGGGAAAAATATGAGATAAAAAAGGCTGAAGATGAGCTCAAAAATCAACTTGGCGAGTCAACAAATTTAATAAAAAGGTTATCCTTAAGTATAAAATACGAGAAATTCAGTAAACGCGTATTCTTAATAATTCTTCTGATTATCTTGGCATTGCAACCGCTATGGTTGTTGTTTTACTTTATTCCATCTGAGTAATATCCTTGGTGGAAACGTCGATTTCTATCCCGGGGAAGGTGGTTTTTAATCTGGCAACAATGGATCCGGGAGATTCCAGGAGGTTTTTTAACGTTGAAGACTCGCCTAATGCATTAAATAAGTAAGGAGGAGATAAAATGCTCCCATTAAGCAAAATTTGCCCCTTAGGCAGGGTGTCAAACCCTGTTGTTTTATTGGTTATTCTGATCCCGTTTACGGAAACAGCCTGAGCTCCCAAGTTGAAAAGTTCATTTACCAGGTCTATAGCCCATGGAGTGGTTATTTTTCCGTCTATTTTCATTGAAATCCCGGGACCAAAAACTAAGTGCCCGCCGCTTAACTTGGTATATTTATCTATTTGGTCCTGGATGGCGGATAACGCCTGATTCTGATCTGTAAGTTGATCAAGAGTATTTTCAAGTTCATCAATTTCTTTTTTCAAATCCGCATTTTTTTCTTTTAAAATTTTAATTTCCTGAAAAACATTGCTGACATTATCGCGTCCCAGCAGTTCATCCAAATTTTCAAAAGACCTGCCCTGCAGAATAATCAAAAAACCAAGAAGGCCGGCTGCAATCAAAATGTAAAATTTTGTCTTGGACATCATTGATTCACTAAGTTTATATAATTTGCTTTTAAGTCGCCATTATAGATACCTATGACAATTCTGGAACGTTTTAAAATCTCAAATTTAATGCCTGATTTTTGAATTTTTTCATATAATGCAGGAAGCAGATTTTTATTTAAAAGCCTTTGGAGCATGATCTCAGTATCGCCAACCGCATTAATGACGAATGGGGGAGCGATATGCGAATTATTTACCAGGACAGTGGTCCCGACGGATGAAATTGGAGTAGTTGCGATCACTCTTTGGTTGTTAATGGAAATGGCATCTGATTTGGCTGCATTTAAGATGTTTACAAGATCACGGATATCCGAAGCTTGAATAATATTAGAATCGGAAACCACGTCTTCATCGCGTTTTGCCAAAGGGCTGTCATCCAATGTTATTTCGAGGCCTTCGCCTGATATCTCCGTTAGGCCTATGGTTTTTTTAAGGTTCTCCAAAAGATCAAAATTGGCAGTAGCAGACTTCGTTTTTACCTTATCTTGAGCATCTTCAATATCCTTATGCAAATAAACTATCCTGCTTTGCAAATATGATTGTTCATCCAAAAAACTTTTTAAAAGTTCATCTTTTGCTTCAATTGCATCGGATGGAAAAGCATCTGTTAAAGAGTTGTCGCTACTTGATTGCCACGCCAAAAGTACCCCTGCGAATATGCCTATTATCAAAAGTATAAGAGCAAAACGTATATTCATCGATTTTCTTTTTAGCATCACCATACTAACGATCTTGCCATCATCTGTCCAGCAAGGTAGATTAACGCCATGATCGCTATTTTCGACTCAGGCTACGGAGGCCTGACAGTTCTAAAACCCATCTTGAAACTTTTACCGGAGTACGATTACCTTTATCTCGGGGACAATGCGCGCGTGCCTTACGGTAATCGCAGTCCGGAAATAATCAAAAAATTCGCAGAGGAGGCCACCGAGTATTTATTTAAAAGGGGAGCCAGGCTCATTCTTTTCGCGTGTAACACGGCTTCCAGTGTCGCACTGCGTCATATTCAGCAAAAGTATCTGAATGGGGCCAAGGAGCAAAGCAGGAAGGTTTTAGGGGTACTTATCCCTGTGGCGGAGGAGGCCGCGAAAGTCACAAAGAATAGTAGGGTAGGGGTGATTGGCACAAGGGCCACTGTAAATTCCAAAGTTTATGATAAGGAACTGGCAAAGATATCATCTGAAATAAAAGTTTTTTCAAATGCTTGTCCGTTACTTGTCCCTTTAATCGAAGAAAATTATCATAATAAGCCGGAAGCTGTTTCCATTCTTAAAAAATATTTAAAACCATTAAAAAGCTGCAACATTGATACGTTGATTCTTGGCTGCACGCACTATCCGTTAATGATGAAAAATATTAAGCGCATCATGGGCAAACGGGTTACAGTATTGCCATCGGGGGAAATAACCGCGGAAAGTTTAAAAAAATATCTGGCACGTCATCCTGAAATCGAAACCAAGCTTTCCAAAAATAAAACTCGCACTTTTTTAACAACGGATGATCCTGTCAAATTCAAAGAATTCACTGAAAAACACTTTGGCATGAAAATTAAAATGCCATCTCAAATTGCAAATTCCCAGGCAAAAGAATAGAATCGGAACATGATCACAGATCAAAAAAAATATTACAGTTCACTAAAGAATTCTCTTTTAGAGTTTTTTCATAATGATAAGAAAGTTAAGGTTTTCATTTTTGGTTCAAGTGCAAAAAATGACCATTTTGGCGATATAGATATCGGGATTATGGGTGATATTAGTGATAAAAAAATTAGAGAAATAAAAGAGCTTTTTGAGGAATCAAATTTCCCTTTTTTTGTTGATGTTGTAAATTTCAATAAAGTAGACGAAACATTCAGGAAAAATGTTTTAGATAACAAAATTCTATGGATCAAACGCTAAATTTAA
>CAYHSM010000038.1:0-10894 GCA_964359325.1 uncultured Candidatus Peribacteria bacterium | reverse complement strand
CGCAACTGCGACCGGCCCAACCCCCGGCCCTCCGCCTCCATGCGGCAAGCCGAAAGTTTTGTGTAAATTAAGATGCATTACGTCAGCGCCATAATCCCCCGGACGACAATACCCTACTTGAGCATTCATATTAGCACCGTCCATATAAACCTGTCCGCCTCTCCGGTGTACGATATCACACATTTCTTTGATATCTTCTTCAAATACGCCGTGAGTGGATGGATAAGTTATCATGACTGCCGCCAGGTTGGCAGCATTTTCTTCCACTTTTGCCCTCAAATCATCAATGTCTATATTGCCTTCCTTTGTGCATTTTATTTCTACCACTTCCATACCTGCCATGGCTGCGCTTGCCGGATTAGTACCATGTGCGGAATGAGGCATAAGACAAATTTTTCTATGTCCTTCACCGCGATCTTCATGATATTTCTGAATTACTTGTAGACCTGTATATTCTCCCTGCGAACCTGCATTAGGCTGAAGAGAGACAGCTTCAAGCCCTGTAATTTCGGCAAGCCAAAACTCCAGGTCATTGATCATTCTTTGATATCCTTTTGTTTGTTCTTTTGGAGCGAATGGATGTATGTTGCCAAATTTAGGCCAAGTTATCGGAAGCATTGTACTGGTGCCTGAAAGTTTCATTGTGCAGGAACCAAGAGGGATCATCGAACGCGTGAGTGAAATATCTTTTGCCCTGAGGCTTTCGATATATCTCATCATTGTAGTCTCTGAGCGATGGTCGTGAAAAACCGAAGCAGTCATGTATTCGCTTGTCCTCGCGAGAGACTCGTCGTAACCGGAAGTAGCTGAATCAGACAAAGCATTGGCATCGGGTGCTTCCTGCCCGTTTAAAGAAAAAACACCAAGAAGGTCTTGTATGTCATTTGGGGTTGTTGTCTCCCCTATTGAAACTCCGAGAGCATCTTCAAAAACACGCAGGTTTATTTGTTGTTCATCAGCTCTGGCAAGGATAGCTTCTTTCCGTTCTGGCGTAACCGGAATTTTAATGGTATCAAAAAATTCCGTTTCAGGGATTGTAAACCCAAGTTTACTTAGTCCGTCAGCCAAAGTTTTCGTCAATCGATGAATACGGCCCGCAATCTCTTTTAAACCATCCGGACCGTGATAAACTCCATACATGGAAGCCATTATGGCAAGCAGTACCTGTGAAGTGCATATGTTGCTTGTAGCTTTTTCGCGACGTATGTGTTGCTCGCGTGTTCCAAGAGAGAGTCGCAGTGCCGGATTACCGTGTGCGTCTTTGGAAACGCCAACCAAGCGTCCGGGCATCTGCCTTAAATAATCTTTTTTTGTTGCAAAGAATGCAGCATGAGGACCACCAAAACCCATTGGAGCGCCAAAACGTTGTGTGCTTCCAAAAGTAATATCGGCACCAAACTCTCCGGGAGGACGAAGCATGGTAAGCGCTAAAGGATCGGTAGCCACGATAGCAAGAACTCCTTTGCTATAGGCTTTATTGCAAATATCTTTGTAGTCACGAACATCACCATTGGTATTTGGATACTGAAGTATAACGCCGCAAGTTTGGTCCGAAGGTTCAAAAGCCTCAGGATCACCAACTACCACATCAATTCCCAATGGCTTCGCTCTTGTTTGGATCACAGCAATAGTTTGTGGATGACAATCGTTTGCAACAAATATTGTATTTCTTTTACCTTTACCTATGCGGTGTGCCATAGTCATGGCTTCAGCCGCGGCAGTGCCCTCGTCAAGCAAAGAGGCATTTGCCACGTCCATCCCTGTCAAATCAGCTATCATGGTTTGGAAATTGAGAAGTGCTTCAAGTCTGCCTTGGGAAATCTCAGCTTGATAAGGAGTATAAGCCGTTAACCATCCCGGATTCTCAAGAATATTCCTTAGTATTACTGACGGAGTTACGGTTTCAGAATAGCCCATACCAATGCAAGAGCGTCTCTCTTGATTTTGTGAAGCTATCTCCATGAGCTCCATTAGAGCTTCTCTTTCGCTTATAGCCGGCAATAGTGCAAGTGGTTTTTCACTTAAAATTTGATTTGGAATAACAGCCCTCATAAAAGCATCGAGAGACGAATAACCAAGGACGTTAAGCATTGCAGTAGTATCATCTTCAGAAAGACCAATGTGACGTCTAACAAATTCTCCTAATCTTTCTTTAGTATCATCAGAACATTGTAATAGAGCTTCAGCGTCACTTGGAGGCGCGTCTTGGGATTCGGAAACAACAACTGCTTCCGGAAGAACTGAAGTATCAACGCCATCTCGAGGACCTATATCAGTTGGATCTGTACTCATAGTGGTGATTTTTATTAATAGGGGGTCATGATATGAAGACCCCGGTAGTCTTGTCAACCCAAATATTTTTTTATCAGGCTATAAATCAAATTTCGCCCTACTAAAGACTGTCAACCTCAGCCAAAACAGATGGCAATTGACGCACAACAGCCAGCAAGCCTCTTTCACTGCGCAGATATCGCGCTAATGTCAATTCATTACCTATAACAAATGGTTCAACGTCAACAAATCTTGCAGCTTCTTTGGGGTTGTCGAAAAATTTTCCGCAACCAAATTTATAATGATCGGATGCCTGATCATCAATCAAAACATCAACTCCAAGTACAGATGGAATCTTAACTCCTAGCTTATTCATATATAAATCCGCATAATACTTTGCCGGCGTTTTCCCCTCCGGATTACAATGACTTGGAGGTTCACCAAATTTTTTCACAATTTTTTGCAATACTTGTATTCCACTTTCATCATTTAATAAAGCACGTTGATAATCCTCACGAGCAACAAATCCGGTACTTTGAGGTAACTTAAGTCCTGAAAAACTACAAACAAATCGAGCGAGATCCGATATCATACTGGTCCATAAAATAACTTCATTGTGCGCATCAACCAAAGCTTGCAACAATTCATTGCTAAGTGGCCTGCGCAATCTATCAAAAGGATTTACCTCTAACCGCTCATGCTTAGAGTTATAAAAAGCGCCTATTCTATCACTTACCAACGTAGCTTCCAAGTCTACAGCCACTACCCTCTCATGAATATCACGCTGAATAATGTCGCACATTTCAGCCACATCACGCTTATAATCAGGATCAGTAGTATAAAAATGCTCTGCATCCGCCCTATATGAGTCTAAGAGTATTTCCCCCATAAATTATATAAATTACAAGGGGAATATCGCACCATTATGACATTTTGTCAAACACGAATTGAGAAGCCACCAAATCAGCTAAATATCTTCTCAAAACGACAATTAGCAATATTGACCGACTAGCTTAATCCCCCTTGTACAAGCCATTATTCGGCTGCTGGAAAAACTGGGGTCTTTTTAGCTTGTATGCATCCAAATACTTTTGACTTACTTAAAAACTTCAACTATTATTTGAATAAATTTAACCAATTTTTCTATGATGAATTCTTTACTAGGATTCTCGTCAATGGCCTATTATCTTTCAATGTTAATGCAGCTCTTTGTATTTTTAATTATAACTGGCTTGGTAATGTTTGCAGTCTGGTTATTCAAACATGTTGAAAAAGCTACAGTATTCAAATGGAGTATAGGATTTTTCTTTATAGGCCTTATAGGAGCCATTCTTGTACTTTGGATTATGTCTAACAATACGCAAATGATGTATTAAGGAGCCTACTACTTCTTCTTCCCCTTCAACTTTCTCTCGATCAAGGTTTCGATATAAGGCCTAACCTTATCCACCAAATAATCAAGAGCCCTCAAAGGCTCGACTATTGTCTTATGCACTCTCTCAACAATCTCAGCCACATCATCAACGACTTTTGAAGTATCTCTCAAAATCAAAATTCCATAAAAAAGGAAAATACATAGGAAGATAACCAAAATAATAAACCCACCAGCCAAAGACATATTTAGAATATCACCGGAAGTTGCAAACATAGGAAAGAAGTTAAAAACTTTAAAACAATTGTAAAACAAAAAACATTAAAACAAAAGCTTTTTAATCACATCATTCACCATCTGCGGATTGGCCTGACCTTTCATTTCTTTCATCACCATGCCAACCAAAAATCCAATTGCTCTTTCTTTGCCACCCTTAACATCAGCAACAGGCCCCGGATTAGCCGTTAGCACCTTCTTGCAAGCCGCCTCGATTTTACCAACGTCACTCACCTGCCTAAGCCCTTTTTTCTTAACAATCTCAGCGGGGCTTTTACCGGTTTTATACATCTCTTCAAAGACTTCACCCTTGGCAACATTATTGGAAATCTCACCTTTAATTACCAATTCAAGCAACTCGGCCATCATAGCCGAAGTAACTTTTTGTTGATCAATCGTAACCAATTCTTCATTCAAATGTTTCATCAAAATTGTATTTATGAATGAAACCGCGCGTTTAGCATCTCCGCATTTGGCAACAACATCTTCAAAATACTGCGCAACTTTTAAATCACAGGACAAAAGTCTCGCATCTTCTTCACCCAAACCGAAATCCTTAACGTATCGTTTTTGTTTAACATTGGGCAATTCCGGAATTTCTTTTTTAAATTTTTCCACCATTTTCTTATCAATATAAAGCGGAGGAATATCCGGCTCGGGAAAATATCGATAATCATCACTTTCCTCTTTATCACGCATAAAAAAAGTTTTTCCATGCTCGTCGTCCCAACCAACGGTAATAGGACCCTTCATTGGTCCTTTTTCTTTCCAGTCTTCAGTCTGTCGCTCAATTTCATAATCAATTGCACTCTCAAGGGCTTTAAAAGAATTCAAATTTTTAATTTCAGCGCGAGGATAAAGCTTTTTCTCGCCTTTAGGACGGATGGATACACTGGCGTCAAAACGCATCATCCCCTTTTCCATATCAGCTTCACTGCTTCCGACATAACGCAAAATTTTCTGAATCTCGCGCGCATAAGCCCCCGCCTCCTTAGCGCTGCGCAAATCCGGCTCGGAAACAATTTCCATAAGAGGAGTCCCGGCGCGATTAAAATCAAGCAAAGAACCATTCCTAACATGAGTCAGCTTGCCTGCGTCATCTTCCAAATGCAGACGCGTAATACCAACTTTAATTTTACGCACGCCACCACCATCACAATCGCAACCATCACCCCAATCATCATCAGTTGTCTCCACCTCAACCAATCCATTCTTAGAAAGAGGCTCATCAAACTGGGAAATCTGAAAACCCTTGGGATTATCCGGATAAAAATAATTTTTGCGATCGAATTTACAAGACTCCGGGATTTCGCAGCGCAAAGCCAAAGCGGCTCGCACGCCTTTTTCCACGGCAGATTCGTTAACAACAGGCAATTGCCCGGGAAAACCCATACAAACAGGACAAGTATTTATATTCGGCTCTTTATCAAAAGAATCATTATCGCATCTGCAAAACATCTTGGTTTTTGTAGAAATCTGCGCGTGAATCTCCAAACCGATAATTACTTCAAATTCCATAATATAAATTAGAATAAGGATAGAACTTCTTCTTTCAGTTTACTTAAACTGCCATCATTTTTCAAAACAAAATCTGTTTCTTTAAGTTTCTGAATATAATCAAAAACTTTCTCAGCCAAATCACGAGTAAAACCGCGATCATTAATCAAAACTTTCAAAATCTCATCTTTTGGCCTATCTATCCACAATAATTCACTCACAAAATCCCCAAGAAATTCAAAATCGAAATACACTGATTCAATCGCAATATTTTTTTCATGATGTCGCGACAAAATAGATTTTATTTCTTCATAAACCACAGGATGAATAATATCATTCAACAATTTAAGTTTATTTTCATCTTCAAAAACTTCATCACGCAATTTAACACGATCCACTTCCCCATTCTCTTTCAAAAATTTCTCACCAAAAACAACTTCTATTTTACGAGCACCTTGAGCCCCTTTTTTATACAAATCATGCACAATTTTATCAGCTTCAACGCAATAAAAACCTTTTTCTCGCAAAATTTTCAAGACCTCGGATTTCCCGGAAGCTATCTTTCCGCAAACACCTAAAACCATAAAAAAAAATTATAAATTTGCACCCAAATCATTCAAGGCTTGCTTGAACCCCATGAGCGCTCTTTTCGCATCATCAACTCCTATTTCTCCAAACTCATGAGCCACTTTATTACGCAATTTATGAGCATTCCAAACATCATTTAAATTTGAAAAACGCGGACCGGCTTTTTTTAATTTCTCGCTCAATGTTCCGACAAATCCTTTACGATCCAAAGCGTAATCCAATAATTTATCAGCATCCAAAATCCCTTGCTTGGGATGTGACTTAAAAGAATCAATAATTCTAATCCAATGAGCTTTAATATATTCAAGCTCACGCGTCCCGAATTTTTTACTGCGAAATCGTTTCCACAAAATCCACACAGTCAAAACAACATCTATTACAACAAAAATAATCAACGCAATAATCCAAGTGGAAAGCATATTTTAATCTTTATCGGGTAAATCTATCTTATTATTTTGAATATGATAAGCGATCATATTTGCCAACATGTCTTTTAAAGCATGATGATCGCGAACGCTCTTTTCGGAAATAAATTTTTCCTGATATTCCATAATTTTCCGTTCAACTTTCTGAGGAGAAGCCGCATCGAGCAAAACGACCGAAGTCTTTGCACCCAACTTATCAATGGTTATATCTCCAAAATTAAAAATCGTACGCCAGAATCCTTTAATAGTATAAGAAATACCTTCAATCATATGATAATCAATACGAGTGGCCATCATGCTAAAAAGTCCTTCTCTATCAAGATCAATAACTCCATAATTCGTAAGCAGCCAACAATCGAAATACCAATCAATAAAATGATAAAGAAGGCCAACAAGTCCACAAGCCACCCAAATCAACAAAAATAACAAAGCCTGCGGAAAAAACAAATAAAGGATTACAGGCAGAACAACGCCAAAAAAACTGGTTTTGGAAGCACTGACTTTATATATCAAAATATGACGATGAACCACATCTACAACTCTTTCTCCATCATCAAGATATCTGGAATAGAAATAAAATCTCGGCATTTTCTTCTTCATATATACCATTATATTACATTGTAATCAAAAATCAAAAAAGATAAGATACCAACCATGAAAGAAAAAACGAAAAAAGTCCTACTGTGGCTGCTGGACCTGATCATAAACATAGGAATAATTTTCGTTTTGGTATTGGTTATACAAAAATGGATCATAGCTCCGTTTGATGTATCGGGCGCGTCAATGTGCGATACTTTAAATTTGATAAATAATGAATGTCATAACGGTTACGGTGAAAAAATAATTATAAATGAAGCGGTTTATCTGTTTAACGAACCGGAAAGAGGAGACATTGTTGTATTTAAAGTGCCGAATTCCGAAGAAAAATATTTCATTAAACGCATAATCGGGCTCCCGGGCGAGACAGTGGAAATAAAAGCCGGAGAAGTTTACGTAACCCCAAAAGATTCAAAAGAAAAAATTAAGATAAAAGAAGATTATTTAAATGCTACAAATCAAGGTAATACAAAAACTTATTACAGCGGATTTTCAGTATTCAAAGTGCCGAAAAATCAATATTTTGTGATGGGAGACAATCGAAACTCCAGTACGGATTCTCGCAGCTGCTTTAAGAGCGACATCGCATTAAGTTGTAAAGATCATCCTGAGGAAGCCTTTGTGGACCGCAAAGAAATTCGCGGTAAAACATGGGTAGTTTGGTGGCCATTAAAAAATATACGTATTGTTAATCATATGAATTATCCGGAACTCAATTCGGAATCTTTAGCTGAAAAATAAAATTCCAAAAGCACAGCAACAAGAATGAGAAGCATTCCCGACCACCATGTCAGGACCCTCATCATTTGAAAAATCAAACAAAAAACAGCGATCAGACTTAAAAAAACGCCCTGTCTTAAAGCGACATTGATATGTCTGTAAAAAATCTCATTCCTAAAAAGCCATACGCGAAAATAAAAACCAAGAACCGCGAAAGTTGAACTTAACGCGATAAACAGAGTTATAAAGAAAAAAGCCAAAGACAAACCAAGCGTCTCATATGGCGAAAGTTTTGTAACAACCAATATCCAGCCTATCCAAGCCGAAACGCCGGAACCTAAGATGAATAATATATATCTGCCATGAGTCATTTAGATTTTTTAGAGGTTAGAATTTGAAGTGGCACCTGCTTTCTCCCGTATACCATAGCCACAACGAGCAATCCAAGGCTAATTATCAAAAACGGAATAATATACAAAAGCGCATGCTTGGCAAAGCTGCTAAAAGCCAAATTTAACACTGATTTTATAAAAAGGGCATCTTTCAGTTCCAAATCAAATTTAAAATAATTATATAATTTCCAAAAAATATCAGATGAAAATAACAATATGGACAAAAAAATCGACATAAATACGCTTGGAATAAAAAATGCTTTTGCCTCCACGCGCAAAACTCTAAACCATGGCCTTTTAATAATTAAAAATAATAGAAATAAAATTAATAACAAGAATAAAACAACGGCACTAAAAAACCATGCAAAAGCCTTTGTAATAAATCCTCCAATATCACCACTAATTTCTTTAGGTACTTTCATATTAACCACAAATTCATTAGGCATACTTGCAAACACTTCCTTATCCATGCTGTGTTTGATTTGGGCTCCGAAATCAATCTGAGACATGTTAGGAGGGATGCATTCTTCAGATACTACATTTTTCCCGCATTTTGGTAATTTTTTATATAAAAGATCGGAAATTTCTTTGGAAATAATATCTCTCTTTTTCGACAACAAATCCAAAGGAATCTTTATTTTTATTTTTTCACCTTTTATATCATGCAGAGCGGATATAAAACGCTCTATAGTGGAATCAAAAAACTGCGCCAAGTCCTCTTTTGTGAAAACTTTTTGGAATAATTCACGAATATCATCGGAAGTCAGAGAATGAAATTCCTTAAGATCAACTAAAGTCGGACCAACTGTCACAATCGAATCATAAGCATCCTCAACAAAAGCCCCGCTATAAAAGTCAGGATTCAAAAAAGTATCATAAACGCTCCAAATAAAAAAAGCGGGCAAAGCGACCAACGTAAAAAGAAAAATCAAAAAACCAGTCAGAAATTTCTTAAACATGTCATGAAATTAGCAAAAAAAACAAACCGCGTCAAAAACCGCATCAAAATTCCAAAGATTTTCTTGATGAATCCGGAGAAATGATTGTATATTTTAATTCTTCCGCCAATTTGCCGGGCAACATAAAACCGGAAGCCTTTGGGTGTCCTCCACCGCCAAAAACCGCGGCAATACGGGATAAATCAATATCAGCTTCCCTGGTTCTAAAAGAGCCTTTTACATGACCATCGCGATCCTCATTAAGCAAAACCGCAAATTTAGTCCCGGGAATCATATTCAAATAATCCACAACTCCGGACAAATGCTCGGGGCTTGAACTGGCTTGCTCATAATCTTCTTCTTTAATTGCTGACATCACAATATTATCATTGGTTATTTTCGCTTTTTCGAGCACTCTCCCCCACAACCGCAAAGTCGCCAAAGGTTTGGATTTAAATAATGCTCGAGTTATGTCCGTCACTCTTGCACCTTTAGCCATCAAATCGGATGAAACCTCATAAACTTCTTTATTTGTATTTGAATGCATAAAACTACCCGTATCTCCATAAATACCCGCAAGTAAGCAAGTGGCCATATCGTTGTCTATGATAGACTGATTGGTGTTCGCTTCGCGAACATTTTTTGTTAGCCCCGCCTGAGGCGGGGTGGCAGTCAAAATCCTATAAAGAATGACGGTTGTCGAAGCCGCTTTAGGATCAACAACATTAATCTTACCGAAATAATCATTGGAAGCATGATGATCTATGTTCAAAATTGGAACAATACCTTTAAACAAATCCTCATATTTTAAGTGAAAATTAGTCATATAAGAAGCACCAGCATCAACAATAACCGCCAAATCAAAGCTTTTAAGATCAAATTCATCCACAAATTCATCAATATGAGGCAAGAATGAAAAAACAGGCGCAGGTTCGTCTACACAAGCAAGAGTAACCTGTTTTCCTATCTTTGTAAGCCATATTTTCAGGGTCAAAGCAGCTCCCAAGGTATCAGCATCTGGTTTCCTATGGGAAATGACCAGAATGTTCCCTGATCTGTTAATGATGTTCTTTATTTCCTGATATTGGTTGTCCATATAAATAAATAGGAGGAATTATACGACTTTTTCGGAATTAATCAAGTACAAATATCATAAAATTATTGCTAAAATCCAATTCATGAAAATAGTATTTTTTGGGACTCCGGAATTCGCAATGCCAAACCTGGAAGCCTTATATCATTCAAAAGATATGGAAATCTTGAGTGTGGTAACGCAACCTGATAAACCGCAAGGTAGAAAAAAAATATTAACGCCTCCTCCTGTAAAAATTTTGGCAAAAGAGCTAAATCTCAAGATCATTCAGCCAAAAAACAAGAAAGAACTGATAAACGCCCTATCAACCCTGGAAAAAGCGAATTTCTTTGTTGTTATTGCTTTTGGGATGATATTGCCACAGGAAGTGTTAAGTATGCCAAAATACGGGGCAATCAATGTGCATGCCTCATTGCTACCAAAATATCGCGGAGCTTCGCCAATTCAGGAAAGTCTGCTTAATGGAGACATAGAAACAGGCATTTCTGTAATAAAAATAGATCAAGAATTGGATCATGGAGATATTTTCTTAATAAAACGTCTGAATATCGAAAAAAATGACAATTTTGCAACACTTTCAGTAAAACTCGCATTATTATCAAGCAATCTATTGCCGCACCTATTGCATGACATAGCCGGCAGTCATTTATCCCCCATTCATCAGGATCATCAAAAAGCCACTTATTGTCACAAAATCACAAAAGAAGACGGCAAAATAAATTTCA
>CAYHSM010000037.1:0-10942 GCA_964359325.1 uncultured Candidatus Peribacteria bacterium | reverse complement strand
AAGCATTAAACGTCGTGAAAGAAGGAGATAAGCCTTTTCCGTCAGTTGAAGATGCTGTAAGAAATTTTGCTGACCTTAGCCCTGAAGAATTGGCGGATATAAACCAGATGCAAAAACCGGTATTTCAGCTTTGGCCAATTACTTCCAGTGAACGAAACCTAAAAGATTTGCACGGCAATAAACCTATGGACAGGCAAATAGATGCACATGTATCTCCATGGACAAAAGGAGCTTTAGAGAGAGCCGATGCTTGTGATGGCGTTACAGATGCAGAAGAAACAATCGTAGGTTGGAATATTGCTATTACAGAAGGTACAAATGCTCCTGATGTTCTCGAAGGAGACGATATTGATAAAAAGCTTGAGGATAGGCTTGAATGGTTCAAAACCGCTCATCCGAATAGAGGAGCTGACTTTAAACGTTTCATGAAGCTTCAACAAGCTGGATTTGCCAAAGGAACTGCAAGGCCTGTTGATGATCTTTTTGGAGAATATAGTACTTGGACAATGTTAAACGGTGAGCCAATTCATGAAAGTTGTGTCGCTGGCGGTTGTTGGGATGCTAGCAAGCGTCAGGTTGACCTCCTTGGGTTCCGCGTGGTCTATTCGAGTGCTTACGCCCGTTTCCGTCTCTCGGTGATGCGTAGATGTGCCTAATCTTGATATTTGGATTTTATCCTTAAGGACACTGCCTCTTAGCCATCTTGTCAGTCAATTTATCCATCTCGCTCAAAGGCACAAAGCTATTATTGATAATCTCAAGCAGCCCGTCATTATCTTCATTGACATTACGCCCGTCCAGATTATTCAAAATAAGCTCAAGGCTTTCATCTCCTGATTTTCTATATAGAGTATCAAAATGGGATCGCATTTCAGTTTCAGTCTTTTCAAACTCAAAAAGTGCATCCGAAACCTGTTTTGAAGCTGCCACTTCTCCACCGCTCACTCCTCGTCCGCCGCCGCCGGCAGAGTCTTTGGATAAAAAGTTAGACACCTCTTCGAGACTGTCCGCAGGCTCCAAATTATTAACATTCATCTGAACAAAAGAACCAAGATAATCAGTAAAACTCTCATCGGTGGTAAAGAGTTCAACAATTTTCATGCTCGTAATCTCATTTTTAAGAGAAGGCCCTTTATCAGCCGCAGCTTTGGCTCCAAGACTTTTGACAGCTTCCTTAAGTCCAGCACCCTCCTCACTGAAAAACTTAACAAATTCATTCCATTTCTCCCCAACAGCCTGCCATGAGCCTTTTTCACAATTAATATATTCAGCTTTCCTGTCTTGATATTTGGATTCTGTTTGTAAAAAGAATTTGTCGAAATCTTCAGGTGTAAAAGAATTTTTATTAACATATTTTGTATACATTTCGTTATAAATAATGCTCCTGTCGATCTCTACGGATTTTTTGAATAAAGGATAATTCACAATATCAAACGGAAGACTGATAATAAGCCCGCTATTAATTACATGCCTCACATAATAAATTTCAGCAGTCATCTTGTTGAAAGCCTTTTTTAACTGTGGCAATTTTTGAGTTTTGCAGGTCAAAAATGAATCCCTGATGGCTTTGCGCATTTTATCCTGCTGCTTGATAAGTCCGTAAATATCATTTGTATGACACTGATTACGCCTGAGGACATCATACCAGGGCTCCACAATGCCTTCTTTAAGGCTGTCATTATAAATGGACGCATCCAAAAACAAACCAAAATCCAGTCCTCCTTTAGCAATACATTTTATTACGCTTAAATTTCCGTCTTTATAAGGATCAACATCCGAAGGAGCGGCAGCTGATGCAATAAAGCTGTTAAGCAGGAAGAAAGAAAGCCCTATTATTAGCGGTTTATTGGACATTTTGTTTGGAAATTATTTTTTGCAGAGCATCGGTATTGATTAAGGCATAAGTATCTTTGAAATTTTTAAACAGTGCATTCATCTGCTTTATTTCCTGTAAGAGAATTCTTGAAGTTGTCATGTCATTGGCAATATCATTCCCAACATCGGATTTATCAACATCTACAGCGGCTTGAGCAGCGGCTTCCGCTTTAATTCTACTGATCTCATTATACATTTGAGCCTGACTCATTTGCCCTGAAGATAACTCCGTCAATAATTCCAAGTTGAATTGATCGGTCAGGTCGGGGCGCTCTTCACTTTGCATATCCTTACTTAACAAAATAGGCTGATATTTCTCAGTGAATTCATTCCATGATTCAAACAGATTTCTGCCAAAGATTAATTTGTCATTGATAGGAGTTGGAACCGAATTCCAAATCACGATAAATTGCAGATTGATAAGTGGAATCATGGCTGCTTTTTTACATTTAGCGGATTCCATGAGGTTTCCTGTAGCTTTATTGGGAACGAGGGTGTGGGAAAGAGTCTTATCCAGCAAAAGATTGATTTTTTCAACTTCGCATAAAATACAAGTTTGACCGGGCAGGAAGCTCGCAATTTTCTTTTTTATAGCCTTAATATCAAAACATACGCCCATCTTTGCGGAAAATGCTTTACTTTGGAAATTAGCCGCAGCCGCACCGCCTGTAATATAATTATCACCAACGCCGCCCAAACTGTTAAATTTTGAAGCCACACCGGAAAAAACGCCGGGTTCTTCATATCCCTCACACCACTGCTTGGCCCAGTTACCTTTAGTGGCGGGAGTGGTTGCAACTTGAGGCTTAACTTCTTCAGGCGCGCCTTCATCTCCACCGTCACCACCGCCTCCACCATCTTCTCCACCGCCTGCGTCTCCTTCGCCACCTCCTCCCTCATTATTCTTATCAAAGTCATTAAGAGCATTGGCTAGCCCGCTATCTTCTTCACAGTCATCATGATCAAGCATCTCAGCTTCAACTTCTTTATCTCCGATTTTGATAACGCCCACTTTCTCGCCGGAATCATTTTCTCCAATAACAAGCGGCAGCATTGCCACATCAGTCTCATTAGCCACATAATTTTCATATTGTTTTTGGTCCTCGGTAGGGTTGAAAGGGGATTTATAAGCTTCTTCATATACTCCGCCGACAGTAACCGGACTTTTTTCAACAAACAATATTTCCTCTATTGCAGCCAAATCATTGACGAGATCAAACCCGGAATCGCTCAAGTCTCCATTGGAAAATATTTCACTTGGAGCTATCAAAGTGTCTACTTCTTGTTGAATTTGATACAGCTCGCTCAAATCCGCATAATCGCTTTGCAAATCAGCAACTATCTTTGCAGCCGTAGCCTGGCTCATCCCGGTAGATCGTTTTTTATTATTCAAAATCGTGGTAAGGCTTCCATTTATCGCAGCCCTTGCTTCTTCCGGAGTAAGTCCGAAATTTTTGGCGACCTGACTTAAAGCGTCTCTGCCGGCATCTCTGGTGAGCTTCTTATAAACTAAATTATAAAGATTTTTGCCTTTTTCGGACGGACCGAGAGGATTAAATACGTCATTCCAATCAAATGACGCGCTGTCCGATGTGGATACAAGATTATTCCACCAGTTTACGCCTTCTTCACTGTAAGCGACGTTATTTTTATCGGAATAAATCAGTGCGCCGGACACTGCTATTCCAATAATTACACCTATACTGATTGATACAAATTTTTTCATATTTAATTGCATTGATCCGAAGTGGCATCAATAAATTTTTCCGGAAATTGCGCGACACGCTTGCGAATATCCTTTAACGCAAGCCGATATTTGGTTAATTGCTTGATAATGAATTGATATTTCTTGTGCATCGGATATGCCAAGCGGAATTCATTGTAAGCGGAAACAGTACCCTCCAAAACTTGTTTGGCTTCCTCTGTTTCAAGGAGGATTTGTCGTTGAGCTGCATTATAGTAGGCGATTATATAAGAAAGTGAATTTCCACTGCCGCCGGTAAAATCCGGATTGTTTTTAATTCGATCCAAAACCTTAAGATAGTCTAGATACTTATATAAAGCGCCCATTGATACGCAATAAGTACTTACGTTTTCATCTCCGCATTTGGTAACAATAGCTTCCAAGTCATCCTTGTCGGAGATATTTGAAGGAGGCAGAAATTTTTGTTTTTTCTCGGGATTTTGATAAAAAGCCTCATCGTCATCTCCGTTTCCATCCAACATCAGCATATTAAACTGCTTGATTTTTTTATTGAAAAAATCATTCATCTCGCCGTGATAGGCGTTAAACGCGGTATAAAAATCAGTGGCATCTCTAAAATTATCGTCAGAGTAGTCGTCCTGAGCATAAAGAGTATAGCCGCCATAGATCACAAAAGTGGTCAATAAGGAGATAAAGAAGGTGACTATGATGTGCTTAAATAATTTCATTGGGCGAACGTTATGGCGTTATTAAGATGTTATACAATTCTGCAAAAATCCCGGCAGCTTATTAAAGAAAGTCATAAAATAACCATACATCTGAGATATTTCCAGATTAAGATCACGGAGCCGGGTATTTATTGCCTGATATTTTTCCAGCAAAACAATGGCCTGTTTTTGCGCGCCGGTTTTTTTTACGTGATCGATCAAACTCTTTTTTGCCATGTCAAAATAAGTATTTTTTAATTTTGAACAAAGTAAAAAATTTGCATTGGCGGTTTCGTAAGTTTCTTCATCGGACTTAGGGCTAAGTTGAGCAAAAAGCCTGTTTAAATTGCGTTTGTAATCTCTGTAGCGCGCTATGGCCGTATTGGTCAAAGAGCTGTTGCTGCTTTTATTCTGGAAATTAGTTTCAAGAAATTGCAAAAACTGATAAAGCTCTATGTCAAAGGCCGGAGCCAGAGCTTTTCGGCACTCGGTTAATGGTTTTGTGGCAATATTTTCTTCCAATTCTTCTTTTATCTTTTTGTATTCATCGTCAGCCTGCTCTGCAAAAACAATTGATGAATTGAAAATCAAAATTAATAGGAACACCAAAATTTTTATTTTTTTTGACATTTTATTTATTAATGGATTCAATGGTAACCTCATTGCCTTTTGAGAAAATATAAGTTTTATCAGTAGGGTGGATGTCATAATATTCATCATAATCAACTCCTATCACAGGAAAGAATACATCTCCCGGGATTATATCAGCTTTGTGTAAGAACGTGGAAATACAAGGACAACTGTTGCATTCCGCAGGGACAATATATATGCCCGCTTCATTTTCCAGTTTGCAGCTTGATTCCGCGTCATCATCCGAAGGATCCAAAGGATTTGTGCAATCCGCAACTTCCTTGCCATCATTTTTGCCACCGCCGTCCGTATCGGGATTATAAGGATCTGTTAAGTATACGGTAGTCTCGGACAAGCTCGACAATCCGTCATTATCTTCATCCAGAGTATCATCGGCAGGATCAAGCGGATTGGTTTTAACCTGCATTTCTTTGCCGTCTTTTACTCCACCCTTGTCAGTATCGTCATCAGTCGGATCAAGTTTGTAATAACATTCATCAGCATTGCTCAAACCGTCTTGGTCCTCGTCTTTATCAGGATCATCAATTTTATATTTTGCTTCACAGAAATCCGACATGCCATCATTATCAGCATCTTCTTTAAAACAATTGTAAATATCCAGAACCCTCTGAACCATTGTTAATAATTCCTCGAAAGTCATAAGTTTATAAGGATCTTTAGCCTCATCCGGAGTAACAATAAAATTATTTTTTATCGGAATTCCACTCTTAAGATAAGGCGTTAAATCAAGACCCGCTTTCATATAATCGCCATACCAGGGATCACCTTCTTTAACATTGCTCAAATCAACTATGCCTTTGAATTCCAAAGCTTTTAAAATGATTTTTACAGACTCGGCCCTGGTGATGGTATTTTCCGGCTTGAATGGGAAAAGGCCGGTATCAGGATCAGGCTCACCTTTATAACCATCCACAAAATCAAGCAAAGTTGATTCTTTAATATCAGGATGATATTCACCAAAAGTTAAGTTATCGGCATAACCTGTGCCGGCTGCAAATGGCTCATAAGCCTCCGGACGCGGAACAACACAAATCATTTTAAGCAGCACTTTTACAAAATCTTTTCTCATAACAAGATCTTGCGGCCCGAATTTAAAAGTCGGTTCAATAATATAATTCAGATCGTCATAAGGAGCAAAATCAAAGAGCGATCCTTTGAGAGCTCCATCGGACGGTTTTCTGGGATTTGAAAATGGCACATCATCAGGCCCGACGATAAGGCTTGGAATGCCTGTGGAAATATAAACTTCCGCAACTGATTTTCCTTCAAAATTAATTTGAATAAGCAGAGGATCCTTTTCATGATTGTTAGGCTTTTGCGTGAGGGTGATACGTTTATCCAGAATTAAAATATTACCGGCCGGATCTATAGAAACCATTGGCTTGTTTTCCGTTTTGTAATTTAAAATTACGCCGCCGGGATTGCCGGGATCGCTTGCGGGCAATTTGATGAATTCAAAATCATCCGCGCTATCAATGTCATCAACACTGACTCCGTGCATGGTTTGGGTATTTTCCGTAGTGAAGCCGAAATTTTGATAAGTCTGAACGTCCACATTTATATCCGCAATTACATACACCGTCCCAAGCACTTGCCCGTTTGCATTTAATATATCAACACTGGTTGGAGAAATCGGAGGGACAGCTTCATTTACAACTGTGGTATATCCGTCTTTAAGAGCGCCGATATTGCCGGTCTTGGGATGAATTTCAGCAATAATTTTTTTGTCAGAGGTCTCAACCAAAATCATATCATCAAGATTGAAATCCTCGATTTTGTAAAAACCATCTTCATCAGTCAATCCATCTTTTACATTATCGATTCTTGGAACAATCTTTAATTTTCCATCAATTACCCTGTAAATATAACGGCTGCGCATCAGCCAGAAAGGCAGAGTGGATACTTTAGGATCGGTTTCGCCGGAAGCTATAGCTGTCCTGGCAAAAGTCTCATCCAGAGTTATTTTTGGTGCGAAAATATTTACGGTTATTTTTACAGTTGAGTCTTTGCCTGATTCATCAACCGTGTGGAGTACAAATTCATGTTTGCCAACATCACCTTCATTCACAAACGGCCCTATTTTGAATTTCGGATTATTTTTATCATTCCAGGCTATGCCGTCATTATCATCATCAACAAGCACACTTAAGTCACTCCACAAAGATTGAGGGAATTGAGTGGTCTTAAGTTTTTGATTAGTCAAAGGATCGCTGTCAGCACTTTCGTAAGGCAAAGGTTCAATAAAATATTTCTTGATTTTACCATCCGGATCAAAGGAAGCGGCTGCATCAATTTCCAAATCTTTTAATATGGAAATTTCATACTCAGTCGCGGAAATCACAGGCATCGGATATTCGCTGTCCGCGCACAACTGAGGTGCCACAACCATGGTATCGGAAGTTATGGATTTATTCCCGTCAGAATCCACAGCAAAAACATTCACATAATAATTTCCATTTGGAATTTCGAGAGACATAGACGGTGATTTTTTGTCCGTCAGGTCTTCAACTTTTATGGAATAGGTGTAAACGGCATCTTCAAGGTCATCATAAATCGATTTACGGAGAAGAATTTGATATTCTTTGACGTCATCGGCTTTTGGAGCCCAACTGATATCCACCTTGCCATTGCCGGTATATGGAACATCTATTCCTTGGACACTATCGCCGCCGGTTACGACGTAATCGCTTACTTCATTGTTATTCAAACCGACAATCAAATCTCCCTTAGGCAAGTCAGGCTTATTTTTATGACTTTCTTTTAAATACACATCGCCATTCAATGAAAGAATTATGTCGTAGTCATTGTCATGATCAACGTCATTAAACAGGATATTGGTTTTGCCTTTTAATTCCGCGGTATAGTTGAGGACATTTTCATTTACGTCTCCGGCAGCAACATAAAACCCTATCGGTGGGGGAGTTTTTTGCCCTTCGCCTTTTGCAAATTCTGTTGGATCAAAATTTATGGCCGAGGCGATCAGGTCCCGCTTGCGATCAATGCCGGACGCGTTTAACGCTTGAGTAATTTCTTGCTCAATTTTTTCTCCAAAAAAGCTGAATTCCAAAGTTTTAGCCCCGCCGCTTGATTCCGGGACATCGGTTTGAGACGGAATTTCAGCAATCTTATTCAAACTTTGATCATTCTCAACCAGAATTTTATTGAATTCATTTATATCATCAATATCAGTCAAAATCTCATTTGTGGAATCCAGGTTTTTTGTGTAAGCGATGAGGTTATCGCGCAGATCAGCCAATCGGTTTATTCCGGGAGCATCCGGTAAATTTTCAAGCTTAATATCTCTTTCAATTTCAGCTAAATTCCTATTGAAAATAGGATCTGAATGATCAAGGAAAGTTTGAGAGGCAGTCAAATAATAAGTATCGGGAATTTTACTTTGCTCTGATTTAAGTTGAGCGACGTAATTATTTAATTCGGAGTTGACCCTGGCGATATTTTTATTAAATTCTCCAAATTCGGTTTCCATTGAGGACATATCATGGCCGTGAAGGTCTTCAAAGGCGAGCGGCAGACTGCTTTCATCATCACCGTCGACAGCATCAATAACATCCTTTGTGACGTCAACCGTTGAATCAATAGCATCAAGAGTCTTCTCCAGTATTTTCTTTTTAGCTGCATCCGCGGCTTTTTGAAGAGCTTTATTTATAACTTGCTCGTACGGAAAAGTCGTATATTTATTTAGATTGCGCACAAATGCCTTCATCTTTTCATTCCACAAATTTGCGCCATATTCAGCAACGAGATATATGAAACTTGTATCAATATCAAAGTTAAGTTTGCCTGTAATTCTAATTTGATCCACATAGCTGTATTCAATGGCAGGCAATTGTATACCAAGATTTTTGATGATAGGCAAAACAGCTTGCACGCTCGGCTGGGTGAGAGTCTCTATTTCTGTAGCCAGGCCAAACTCGGGCACAGGTATAATCCCATTTTTTAACAAACACAAAATTTTAAATATGAATTTTATATTGACCATCAACTTCAGGACCACATTTGGAATACTGGGAATTTTTGGCGGTTTTGGCAGGTCTGGCAGTTTAGGTAGAGGAAGCGGCGGCAAATCCGGGAAATCCGGCAGAGTAAATTTAGAAAAATCAGGAATGGTAAAGTCAAAACCGGGGATATCTATAATCATGTCAGGAGGCAATATATCCGGCAAAATAATGGTTGGGATATTTGGGAGAATAATAGGCTCCGGCCTGAATACAACATCCGGCCATACAATAGTTACGCCGGTTTTAATTTGTGAAAAATCAACAACGATATCAGGCCATTTTGGCAGAGGGATAACCGGCGGATCAGGCAAAGCCATAAAGAATTGCAACAAAATTCCAAGCTTACTGAACCTGTCATTCTTACATTGGTCGCAGGATTCCTGATATTCCACAATCACATCCAGAATCATTTTCCAGTTTTTAAAAGTTTGAATGGTTTCTTGAATGGGCTTAATCCAGGATCCGATAATTTTTTGCTGGCGATTGATATAGCCGCCGGTGTAATTGATAATGGCATCCAAGTAACAAATTATCTGCATGGCATATTTAGCTTCGAGATTTCGCCATGTCAGAATATCTTTCGGAAGATTCGCTATTTGATCCAAGGCATCCATAAGTTTACTGACCGAGCTGACAAAATCCTGCATATTAAGAAGAATTTTGTCGCAGAGATTTTGTTTCTCTTCACTCTCGCCACAATCCCATCCCACGATTTTGTCCATCTCCCTCTTCATATGTTTTTTCCACGCCTTCCATTGATATTTATATTTTTCAATTTGCTGCCTGGAAATTGCCGGCACTTTCATCACTATTTCTTTCCCTTCAAGTTTTACAAATGGGAAATTACTGATGCTGGTCGCAAAATCATTAAAACTGCGGAAACTGAAATTTTTTCCGGCTATTTTGGTCTCATCAACCATCCCGCCAAAATCAGGCAAAACAAAATAGAAAGTCGGGAAATCCAAAAGTTTATTATAAATCTCATCAACTTGAGCATCCAGCCAGTCGGTTATAAAGCCCGGGAAACCCGGGATTTTTATATTTACTTTATAGGAAGCGGAAAGAGGATCATTTTCGTCTCCAAAACTGCCGCCCATATTAACATCATCAGAATCATTAGTCGCGCCTTCGCCGTCAGTGATAATAGCAGTTTGTCCGACAGCAGGATCAACAAGAGAATTTTTGGCGGAAGCCAAGGCATCACCAACTCCACCAAGTAGAGCTTTGCAGGCTCCTTTCGACCCCGGGATGCCTCCGGGGATGGCAAACGCGTAACATAATGAAGCATGTCCGAGGCCGGTTCCTGCGCAAACAGCAGTTCCAAGTCCGAGCGTAAGAGTTGGGGAGATGTATGCTCTAAAAAACGAAGAAGGATTTTGGGATGAAGTAAATGGCAAAAGCCATGGAAAATTAGTCACAAGATTAACAGCAGGATATCCGGGCGTCTGCCCGTCTGCAGCTAGAAACGCATAATTGTATGGTATTGGCGCGCACCCTCCGCCAGAGCAACGCAAGCTACCTATAAGGCTTTCAACTGAGTCAGCCACAGCATCACCGGTTGTCTTTGAATCCGTAAGCAGACTCTTCCATGAATCCGCGCAACCGTCATAATCACTGTCTTGAGCTTGCTTGTTAGCAAGTTGAGCGAGCTGTTTTTTAACTTCAGGCGAAGGTTCATCATTCGGGCCGCTTAATAATTCCGAAGGACTTGGCAGGCCCATTTTTTTAAAAGTCTTATCAAGAACATTTTCTTGGGAATCAGCCGGAGAAACCTGCATTTTTGCATAAGTTTGCGGACCGGTGGAATAGAGATAAGTAAGAACACCATCGGGATTAACCTCTGGCTTTACCATAATATCCAAATACGGATCATTGTTACTTGAAGGATATTCCACAAAATCATTTCCAATATCAAAATTCACTTTAGGCATTTTATCCACCTTCATTTTGTATTTTATGATTCTTTGGCCATGAGCCGGCACGCT
>CAYHSM010000036.1:0-11002 GCA_964359325.1 uncultured Candidatus Peribacteria bacterium | reverse complement strand
TTTCGCTTGGGGGCTTGCGCTGCGCGACTTCGTCGCATGTTCGCTCATTTTGCTCCACGCCTGCGGCGGGCGGGGCGCCCTTAGGCTCGCTGCGCGACTTCGTCGCATGAAAGATTTTTTTAATCTTTTGAAAAAACAACATGCCTGATTTTTTCGTGCTTTTGGCCGCATCTACGATATCTTGGCGGGTTTCTTTCCCCTTCTTGGGAGCAATGCTCGCTCCTACGACCGAGCCTATGGCGCCTCCGATAATGGCTCCCATAAGGAGCTTGTCCCAGATGCGTTTTTTTGGTTGGTTGTTATTGTTGTCTGTCATTTTGTGAGGATTAATGAATGAAGACTACTCGGCAATTTCTATATGCTTTGTCCTGCGAATAATGTTTACTTTTATTTGTCCGGGATAGGTTAATTCCGATTCTATTTTTGTTGCCATTTGTTTCGCCAGCGCATGCATTTTATCATCCGCTATGGATTCCGGCTCTACTATTACTCTCAATTCTCTTCCGGCCGAAATTGCGAATGCCGACCTTACCCCGTTGAATCCAAGGGCCGTTTCTTCCAAGGCTCTAATTCTCTCTATGTATTTATCAAAAGATTCCGCCCTTGCCCCCGGCCTTCCGGCGGAAATAGCATCCGCGGCCTTTACAATCAGGGCTTCCGGGGTTTCTTGCGGAACCGCATCGTGATGCGCCCATGCTGCATGTACTTCTTCTTTTGAAAAGTTAAATTTTTCCATTATTTCTTTGGAAAGGCGATCGTGTGCGTCTTTAATATTAGGATCCTGGTCTATCGCTTTACCCAGATCGTGCAAGAATCCTCCGGTCTTACATGTTGTGACGTTTAGACCAAGTTCGCTTCCGAGCATTGCCGCGACCCATCCAACCTCCATCGAATGTTTCATTATGTTTTGGCCGTAGCTTGTGCGGTATTGCAGCCTTCCCACTATTCTTAAAAATTCTTTATCGTTATGTTTGATCCCCATTTTTTCCAAAGCTTTTTTCCCAAGTTCGTATAATTCTTCGTCCGTTTCTTTTTCCGCGGCCTTAATTGCGTTTTGTATTACGATTTTATTAATATCCCCTCTCTCTTGGATTAGTTTTTCCATTGCCTTCTGTGCAATTCTGCGTTTTACCAACATGAAAGCCGAAATGCTTATCGTGTCCGGAAGGTCGTTAAACACAACGTCAACATCAAGCAGGCGCTCAAACTCCTCAATGTTTTGCCCGTCCCTCCCGACAATTTTACCCTTAATATTGTCTTTTGGAACCGTTATTGTTACAGCCCTGCTTTCTACCGATGTCGGGGAAGAAAGCCTCTGTAAAACATTTATTATTAAAGTTTTGGCTATTTTTTCCGCGTTTTCTTTGGTCCATTCCTCTACTTTAGCTGTTCTCTCCAGGCTTTCTTCTTCCAGTTCTTTTCTGTAGCGCTCAAGCGCGTTCTTTTTTACGGTTTCCGTCTCTTGCCCTGTTTTTTGAGATAGTTTTTTTAGGGTTTCCTTTTCTGCGTTTTTAATTGAAAGCTGTATTGTGTTTGCCTCTTCGTTGAGGGTTGCAATTTTAAGTTTTATTTCTTGATTTCTTTCTTCTCTTTTTTTAATAAACTCTTCTTTGTTTTTTAAGGCTTCTTCAACTTTCACAAGTCGTTCTTTTTTTTTGGTGAATTCTTGTTTAAAAATATTTGCGCGGTTTTCAATATATGCGGTTGTCTCGTTTTTTATTTTTTCAGCGTCTTCTTTGCTTTTGCCCATCGTCTCAATCGCGTTTTTCTTGTCTTTTTCCAGGTCTATGAATTTTTTGCCTTTCAGGGCTACGTAGCTCCCGAAAAGCCCAATCGCCCCGCCTATAATTATATATATAATATTCATCATGTTTTTAATTGTTTTTAGCTTATTCTTTTGCCGGGTTACTGACTAATAATATCCTTTTTTGAACAAATTTTAAACATTTTTTCCACATATTTTTTCTTTTTATGTCTTTATGTTGGGTTTTACAGTAAGGTTTTCGCTTCGCTCATTTTGCTCGCCCTTAGGCTCGCTGCGCGACTTCGTCGCATGGTTGATTGTTTTTTTGTTATATAACATTTCTCAATAAAAGTAAACCCGGTAATACTACTACTTATTATATATATATTTATAAATTATATTGTTTTGGTCTTAATAATACATATAATGGGTACGGGCGCTAAAGTCACGAAAACATAATATCATAAATATATGAAACTTTTTTGTTCACAAAAAGACCTGGATTACGCAATAAATATAGTTAACAAGGCGATCAGTCCAAACAACACACTTCCAGTTTTAAATAATATTTTAATTAAAGCCGAAGGGAAAAAGCTTTATTTTTCTTCCACAAATCTAGAAATAGCCATTAGCTGCGTAATAGATGCGGACGTTAGGAGCGAAGGCGCAATAACGGTTCCAGCCAAACTTATCAGTAGTTACATTGCGCTTTTAAGTGACGAAAAAGTCGAAATTGGCGCAACAGAAGGGCTTAACCTTTCCATAAACTCATCAACGTCCAGCACGAAAATTAAATGCATAAGCGCTGATGAATTTCCTTTAATTCCAAAAGTGGAAAAAGGACAAGAATTTTCCGTTAAAGTTGACGACCTTTACGAGGCGCTAACGGAGACTGTTTTTGCGGCTTCGTTAAACACTTCAAGGCCGGTTTTGTCCGGAATTTTACTATATTCTTGCGATAAAGGAATAAAACTTGCAGCAACAGATAGTTACAGGTTGGCTGAAAAAAGTTTAAAAACAACAAAGCAGCCGGAAGAAGAGGTTTATTGTATAGTTCCTGCTAAAACCATGATTGAGCTGGCTAAAATTGTCAGCAAGGCCGAAGGAAAAGAGGTTAAAATTCATATTTCAAAAAACCAAGCTCTGTTTACCGTTGACGGGATAGAGCTGATCTCGCGCTTAATAGAGGGAAAGTTTCCAGACTATGAAAAAATTATTCCAAAAGAAGCAAAAACAAAACTTGAAGTTTCCGTAGAGGACCTATCCCTTGTTTTAAAGAGGGTCAGTTTGTTTGCCAGGGAAAATAATAACAGCGTAAAACTTAGCGCTACGAACGACGGTAAGCTTTTAATTTCTTCCGAGGAGACAAAGGTTGGAGAGGAAAAAGCCGAGGTTTTTGTTAAAATTGAAGGCGAGAATAATAAAATTTCTTTAAACGCCCAGTATTTGTTGGACGTTTTGACGTATATAACCGACGACAAAGTTTTGCTTATCATCAACGACAAAGCCTCTCCGGCGGCCATAAGGCCAATAAAAGAAGACGATTACGTGTACATAATCATGCCCCTTAAAGTTTAGTTTTTGGGAATCTTTGTTTTATGAGGAATATAATTTCATATTTTTCGAAAGAGGAGCTTAAACAGGTCACTGATCTTTTTAAAGAAAAAAGAAACATTACCCTGTCTGGCGCTGGGAACACGTCATCAAAAGCGATGGTGGTAAGCGATATTTTACGCTCCGGTGCCACGGCTGGTAATGTTTTATGGGTTATATCCGACGAATCCGAGCAAAACGTTGTAAAAAAATCTATGGAGACATGGTGCGACGTTCCGGTTTTTTTGTATAAAAAAAGGGCAGACGAAGAAATGGTTACGTTTCCTACGGTCAGGGAATTTAACGAGACGAAAAGAAGAGAGGCCGTAGAGTTTGTTTCGAGGCTTTTTTCAAACAAAAAAGCGATTTTTATCGTGGATTTTAATTCGCTTTTGCAGAATTTTCCGGACATTAAGGAAATAATAAGCCGGAAAATTTTAATAAAAACCGGAGACCACATTGACTCCGTTAAATTTATTGAAGATATTGTTTCCAATGGGTACGAAATGTCCGAAGACAAAGCCCTTCAAAAGGGACAATACTACAGGATTGGTGATGGGCTGTTTATTAAACCGATAAACCTTGAGGATGTTTACAGGATAGATGTTGGTTTTGATAAAGTGGAAAAAATTGAAATTCTTGATGTGGCCGATTACGCAAAGATTACAAAACCCGTGTCCCACGTAGACATTTTTCCGGCTGAATACTCGGTCGAGACAAATGATTTCATTGATATTATTGGTAAAAACGGGCTTGTTATAGACGATGAGGTTGATGTTGTTGACGAATACTATGACGTTTGGAATAGTTTTATGAACGAGGCTACGAAAAGGTGCCAAAGTCTTTCCTTTGCTTCGTTTAACGATGATGAAGAGAATCATGCGCATGTTCATTTTTTGTCAGTGCTTAAATATCGCTCCGCGTATGATTTCGCAAATGACCTGAGGGACAAAATCAGTGGCGGGTGGAAAACATTATTTTTTACTAAAAATCTTGGCGAAGTCGAAGCCTTATTTAAAGACCAAGCTGTTCCTTTTCTTGCTGGGCTAACCAAGGAAAATTTTACAAAAGCAAATGTTTTTTTAATCGAGGTTCAAAAAGAGGACGCCTTTCCCCAGTCTTTCCAGGCGCCATTCCAAAAAATCAGTCTTTTAACGGACGTTGATACCGCGTTTTTACGTGAAGAAAAAAAGAAAATCAGTGAAAGAAATATTTTTGATGATTTTTTGACCAGTCTTAAACTTGGGGACTTTGTTGTGCACGCCGATCACGGAATCGCTAGATTTATGGGGCTGGATAAAAAAACCGTGGACGGAGTTACCAAGGAGTATTTGAAACTTGGTTATGCGGAAAACGATAAGCTTTTTGTGCCGATTGACCAGGCGGACAAGATAAATAAATATATTGGTTCCGAGGAGCTGATGCCAAAATTGACGCGTCTTGGCAGCGCGGAATGGAATACCATTACAAGCAAGGTGAAAAAGGAGACGCAAAAAATTGCCAAAGAGCTTTTGAAATTATATGCCGAACGAAAGGCAGCGAAGGGCTTTGCGTTTAAGGCTGATAATGACCTGCAGGAAAAATTTGAAAAAACATTTCCTTATGAAGAAACTCCCGGGCAGATTAAGGCTATAAATGACGTGAAAAAAGATATGGAAACTCCAGATTCAATGGATAGGTTGATTTGCGGAGATGTTGGTTTTGGAAAAACCGAGGTTGCAATGAGGGCTGCGTTTAAGGCTGTGCAAAGCGGGAAACAGGTAGCGGTGGTTTCGCCGATTACAATCTTGGCCGACCAGCATTACAAATCATTCAAAAAAAGAATGGATGAGTTTAATATCAGAATTGAAATGTTGAGTAGATTTAAAAGTCACAAAGAGCAAAAGGAAATTGTTGAAAGGCTGAAGAAGGGAGAGGTGGATATTGTAATTGGAACGCATCGATTAATCCAGGCGGATATTAAATTTAAAGATTTAGGGCTTGTTATTATTGATGAGGAGCAAAGATTTGGAGTTAAGCAAAAAGAAAAATTGAAAGAAATGAGGAAAGAGGTTGATGTTTTGACGCTGACCGCTACGCCTATTCCAAGAACCTTAAATATTTGTTTGAACAGGCTGCGCGATATTACAACCATAACGACCCCTCCGTTTGGACGTTTGCCAATAATTACGGAGGTTAGAAAATATTCTCCAAGCTTGGTGAGGGAGGCGATTTTGAGGGAAATTCAAAGGCAGGGTCAAATTTATTTTCTTCACAATAGGGTGCAAACCATAGATGCTTTTGCGGAAGGCGTGCGCGCGCTTGTGCCCGAGGCGCGTGTTGCCGTGGCTCACGGCAAGCTTGGGAGCGGAGACTTGGAGGACAGAATAATGGCTTTCAAAGATCATAAATTCGATATTCTTGTTAGTTCTACGATTATTGAAAACGGGATTGATCTTTCCAATGCAAACACACTGATTGTAAATAATGCCGAGAAGTTCGGGCTGGCACAGTTGTATCAATTGCGCGGACGCGTTGGGCGCGGCAAGAGGCAGGCTTATGCGTACTTTTTGTATCATGGACAGAGGTTGAAACTGGATGCCAAAAAGAGACTACGCGCAATTGTTGAGGCTTCTGACCTTGGAAGCGGATTCCAAATTGCCATGAAGGATTTGGAAATTCGCGGAGCCGGAGATATCTTGGGGGCGAATCAACATGGTGTTATCAATGTTGTTGGCGTCGCGCATTTTATAAGAATGTTAAATAAGGCGGTTGAGGATTTGAAGGCCGGGCGTATCATGGAAGGAGAAGAAGACGTTGTTGATGTTTCCATTGAGCTTCCTATTCCTGCGTATGTTCCGGATTCATATATTCCGGTTTCAAAAGACAAGATTAATGCTTATCAAAAGCTTTCTTCCGCTGACAACATGGAGTATTTGTCTGACATAAGGAAAGATTTAGTTGAAGACTATGGACGTATTCCCAATGAGGTTGATAATTTATTTAAAATTATCGAGTTGAAAATGTTGGCCAAGAAGGCCGGACTTGTGAATATTAAGGCCGAAGCCGTGCCGATGAGCGATGCGAAAGAAATAGTTTTACACATGTCCGGACGCGTAAAGCCTGCGAATATTATTAATCTTTTGGAATATAATTCAAAGTGGCAAATTATCGGGTCCAGACTTAGACTTAACATGAAAGAGCTTGGGGAAAAATGGCTTGAGGAATTGATTAAATGCGTAGGGAGGCTTGGGGAAAAGGCTAAGCATGGGGTAAGGAGTTTGCCTGCCGGCGCCAGTTAAGATAGTATGCGTCCGGTTCTTTGACACGTGGGGATGTATTGGTATTCGACAGAATGATGGCTGAGGTTGTCGCAATCAGGGGATTGCATCGTCTCCCCTTAGATCCCGCCTTGCGGGATCTTCGATCCGTCGATGCAAAATAAGTGCAAAAACATCTGTTGATGCATTAGCTGCCAAGTTAGCTGCACGTGAACTCGCGTTCGCGCCAGTTTTAGCTTAGTAGCGCATCTGTCCCGCTTAGCGGGACGACGTTCGTAATTCTGACACCCGCTTAAGTTTTACGAGCGTAATTTTGCGGGTTAGTGTAATGGGCGAGCTTCGGTCCATTATGCGAAAAATTAGAGGCTCAAGCATTGGAAGTTTTTTGTTTGTCTTTTATTTCCAATGATGAAAATTTAAGACAAAATAAGATTGTAGAAGCGCCTTTTCCGCATCTCTGGACCCGGGTTCGACTCCCGGCATCTCCACCAAAAAAGCGGTGATGATTCAGGCGGCGAGGCGTTTGGCTGCCAAGACGATTCCGCATTATTATTCCGCGGAGGCCATAATTTTCGTTTGGCCTTCGGTAATTTTTGTATCACTGGTCACAAATGAGTGGCCGTTTTTGCTAACTACAAAGACTTTTTTTCCTCCTGTGCCCATGCGGGCTTTTACGGACCAGCCAGATGATTCCCATAGTTTTTTAGATGTTGCTTCGTCCAGGGTGATGCCGCCGTATGTACCCGGCTTTGTGGCGACAGGCAGGGTGATTGACGTTTGCTGAGTAAGTTCAGGCTGATTAGGCTGAACTGGAGTCGGAGCCGAAGCTGCCGTAGGTTGTTCGGGCTGAATGCGGGCTTGAGTCGCCATAACGCGTACAGCGATAGGGGTTGCTGTTTCAGGGGCTGTGGTTGTCGGAGTTGGGTCCGAAGTTGCAGTAGGGACCGTTACCGCAGAAGCTACGGCAATTTTCACTGATGTTTCTTTAGCTACGTAGTCAGGTACTTGAGTAGTTTTTGGCGCTGCCGCAGGGGCCGTTGCGACTTTTGCAGTCACTTTTTCCGTGCTTGTTTCCGTGTTTTGTGCGTCCGGGCTGACTGTTATAATTATAGAGCCAAGAGAATTGAGGTCCTCAATATTTGGCTGATTCCAAGTAACTGCCGGCCTTTTGTGCTTACTTGTGCCGCCCGAGTGGTCTTCTCCTATCACAGCTTTGATAGCCAAGCTTCCCGTAACCAGAACAATTGCGAGGGCTGCGACTTCTAGGGCCGCACGATGTATTTGGCGACTTCTTAATATAACATTTGCTCCTTCCGGCACGCGTGGGATTTTTTCGTCCCTTTCAATAGCGAAAGCTTTTGGAAACCAGCCATGTTGTGAGCGTTGCGGCTCCCAATCGCTGCTATCTGATGGCGCTACGGCAGTTACCATGCCTATAGCTGCCAATTCTTCTTGAAATAAAGCAATTTCAATCGGGGTTAATTTCATCATGTCGAATAACTCTTGCGCATCGCTCTGGCCTCTAAATAGTCCTATTGCATGAATTTCTATAAATTCCGGGGCTCTGCGTTCTACGCTTGATTCTTTCATTGCGGCTATACATCTTTTTGCCAACGTAAAAGTTTGGCTATCATTAATTTTTCCTTTTTGCCTTGCCCAAAGGATTGCTTCTAAAATCGGGCGCTCTTTAAATCCAACATCTGTTTCCGCCAGGCATGTAAAATAACCGTTAAACAGGCTTTCTTCGATTGCTACCAATAGCATGTCGTAAGGTTTTATTTGAGCCATGCTTTCTATAGTAAAAGTTCTTGCTGCCTTTCTGGCGGCATGTATATCTCTTGGGGTGACTTTATGTTTTCTCTTTTTTTTCGTTGCGGCTTGAAGCATTTCGCTTTCACATTTGTCCGAGAGTTCTCTGGCTTCGTCTTTTGATAATTCTCCGGTTAATTCATAGTATCTTATAGCAACAAGAATAGGAACTAATTCGAGGCCGATATTTGGACTTTCCATTAAACATTCAAAAGATTCGTCCTCTCGGAGTGCACTAAAGATGCTGGTTATAATTGAAGAATAAAGTCCCGAGCGTTCCGAAGCGGGCCTGCTTAACCTGCGATTTGAGGCCGCAAGGGCTGCCCGTGCCGCATCGATATCGGGATCATTGACAATGCCAATGTTTGAGCCAGGCGCATCGGGCGTTCCGTTACCTTGTTGATCTGTTTCGTCCATAGGATCTGTGGTTACGAGGCTTAAGCCTCCTCTATTTCTGCCTGCATTCATTATATGGTTGGTTAATGGTTTTCGCTTCGCTCACTTTGCTCGCCCTTAGGTTCGCCGCGCGACTTCGTCGCATGTAGGTTATAATGCCTGCAGAATGTCTATTGTATACATTTCAGGCATTTTGTCAAGGCCTTATTGGATACGGGGGCCTGAGCAGTTTATTACAAAATAAGTGTTTTAGATATTGACTAAAGGTGACAGCTGTGGCATAAATATCTCCTTTTCACTAATTTTGATAAATTTATGGAATTGTATGTTGAAAGGCAGTGCGTGGACCAGATGAAGCAGGGGAATATTAAACAATTTTTGCTTCTGTTTGATGCTAATTTTCTTGATGTTTACAGGTATGTTTTTAGGCGTGTTGGTGAAGGTGAGGAAGCTGAACGCATAGTTCGTCTGGTTTTTTTGGATGCGCTTGGGCAAATTCAAAATATTCCTACAGATACTTCTTATCTGATTTGGTTATATGGTTTGGCTAAGCCCAGGGTATGGGATCAGATAAGTAGAAGTAGTTTTCCGGAAAAACAGGGGTTGATTAGTCGCGAGGGGATTGTCAAGGATGAATCTGAAGCCGGGAAAGAGGACTTGATTGGCAAAGCCGAGAAGATGTTTAAAAAATTGTCACTGGAAGAGCGTGAAATTTTGCGTTTGAAATTTTTTGAGGAGGTTGCGGATGGCGATGTCATGACAATATTGGGAGCGGAAGATGCGACTATCGGATCTAAAATTTATCGTGTTTTTAAGCGCGCGCATTTTTTGTTGTTTGGAGAAAGCGATGAGAGGCAGGGTGTTTATTTTGGGGAATTGAGCAGCTTTTTGTCGCGAGTCAGGGAGGCTGAAAAAATTGTCATTCCAGAGGCTTTTAAGCTTAGTTTAAGGGCTGATTTGTCCGGGAGAATCGACAGGAGAGAGTTTGCGGTTGATGCGGAGCAGGTTGAAGAAAGTGTGCCGAAAGAGCCGCCTGTTAAAGTGATAGGTGAGGATTTTGTTGGGTCAAATGATCCGGCTAAGATTTTTGTTGAGGCGGTGAAAGAAATGAAAGAAGAAGAGGAAAGGCAGAGGCTAAAAGATCAATTAAGATTCGAGAGAGAAGAAAGAGTTTTTGATTTTTTTGAAAGATGGAAAAGGGAACTTACTATTATCCCCGGGGTTATCTTTGTTGGGGTGGTTGCGATTTTTTTGATCAGCTTTTTTGATATTTCTATTTTTGGAGGCGGGGAAATTGAAAGAGGTTATCCGACAGATTGTAAGATTGAAGTGGATTTTAAGGGAAATTTTAGTGATGGGGAAAAACGGAACGTAAATCAGGGAATCAGTGATAAAATTTGCGGACATTTTGAGGTTAGCCGATTGCTTATTACGCGATTGGGCGATGGAAAATTAAAGGTTGATGTTGACGTACCGCAGTGGCTGCTGGAATATAGGTTTGTTAAAAAAATAAAAGATTGGAGAATAAAAGAGTATGCGCGAACTCTTAGTGGCAACAAAAAATCCGGGAAAGTTTAGGGAGATAAGTGAAGCTTTAAGCGGCGTGCCTTTTAAGTTGGTGTTTTTGGGGGAGTTGGGGCTTGATGATGGTGATTTTGTTGAGGATGGGCTGACTTTTGAGGAGAACGCGGAAAAGAAGGCGCGGTATTATTTTGGCAAAATCGGAATGATGACTTTGGCGGAAGATTCCGGGATTTTTGTTGAGGCTTTAGATGGGGAATTGGGGGTGAAGACCAGACGTTGGGGGGCAGGGGAAAAGGCGAGCGATCAAGAGTGGATTGAACATTTTATGAAGAGGATGAGTGGGGTGGCTCCTGATAAACGCGGGGCTAAATTTGTGTGTTATGCGTGCGTGGTTGGGGAGTTTAAAGAAGGGGACGGAAAACGGCTGCGCCGTTTTTGTTTTCACGGAGAAACTCCCGGAATGATTACTGAAACATTGGAGGCTACGATAAGGCAGGGGATTCCTTTGAGTTCTTGTTTTAGGCCCGAGGGATTTGATAAAGTTTATGCGGCCTTAAGTGCTGAGGAGAAAAATAAAATCAGTCACAGGGGAAAAGCCATGGTCGGAGTTAAAAGAATTCTTAATGAATTTTAAAACTTAATAACAGGCCGCTACCCAGGGGCAATTCAAAAGAGA
>CAYHSM010000035.1:0-11261 GCA_964359325.1 uncultured Candidatus Peribacteria bacterium | reverse complement strand
TCATCACGTCTTCTCTAAGCTAAATCCTGATTTCCTTATGCACCCAGTATACTCTTTTTCCAGCCTCATCCTGAATCGGGATGTCTATGACGTATCTCAATGTGCGATATCTGTCGGATTTTGCAGCGCTTCTTTCCACATTAAACGCTTGCACTCTTACAAATTCTCCGTAGCGATTTTCTATTTTCAGAGTGCGGCCGAAACTGATGTAATTATCTTCCAAATGTTCTTGCAAACGTACCAGATCCGCCACAGATTCAACAACAAAAGTCATACGTAAGAGATCTGTGATATCTTTGGCGCGTTTTTCCTCTCCTGTCAGCAGCTTTGTAAGCATGCTGTTGAGTGATTTTTTGCCAATATATTCCATGGGATTTGTTTCTCCTTCGTCCCCATCAGCTTCAGATGCAACAGAGAGTACATTACAATTTATGTTATTGGCTACTTGAACTTTTATCAGCCTGAATTTTTGCCGCGGTACAGCTTGGATTCTGTCTGCTGGGTCGCCACTTACTTTAATTTCCCTCACCTGTCCGTCCGGATAGTCTAAAAATGTCACGACTTGATCTTCAGGAAATATTTTTATACCTTGAGCTGTACTTTCAAGAACTCTTTTGACTTCTTTTGCTTCATGGTCCTGATAAACTTTACGGGGCGTAACCATGCAAGTGTATGTTAGAATAGCCAATTCGATTTTGCGTCTTGCGCAAAAACACTCTTTTGGATCGTTACTCGTACATGCTATTTTTACCAGCTCCGCATAGTCGTTTACTGCGGCTATGTTATCGAGAGTAACAGGCGGTATGTTTAAATCCGTACTTACCGAAGCCAAATGTTCATTTACTTTCTCGAAAATTTCACTTACGCGACGTTTGATTGTTTCAAATTCCTCAATTCGTTGCTGCTGACGCTCCCGCTTTGTTCCTGCCGTCGGCCTTTTTGTCTGTCCAAAAATACCTCTTAAATATTGATGATATGGGCCTTTTCTCAAATCTACTCCTCGCGCGAACCAATTTTTATAATGTTTTCTGATTTCCGAAGGAATTCTAAGAGGATCCACCAGTAAATTGCCTACGTCGATATGGGAGGATATAACTTGGCAGCTTGCTGTTATCTCTCCTGCAACGTAATTTCTAAATTCCGCCCTAGGAATGACATCTGTTTCTGTCGGCGCTTCTCTAAACGGATCGGGATCAATCACTTTCCATACTTTGTAATTTCCTTCGCTATCTCTTACAATGATTTTATTATGGGTTATCATTTGTCTACCCAGTCTTTCATCGCAGGCTTCTATGATTTTTCCTCTCAATGCGATAAGCGTTGTTCTGTCACTTTGGATGCGCGGCATTATTTCATCAAAAAATGCTACTATTCCCTGTACATCTAAAACGCAAATTTTTTCTCCTTTATGCTCTTCTGTTGGAGCAACGTGAGCCCTGATAAAGGCCGGCGTTTTTTCTACATCCGAAGGATCGTAATAAATAAAAAATTTATTTAAATTGAGGCTGATAAACCAATCCGGATTTATTTTGCCGCGTTGCTCATATACATCGCTTACCATGTTAGTGACGTGCCGAGAGTGTGGATTTGTTGTTTCTTCATCATATTGTTCTTCCGGTCTTCCTCTTAACATTTCAACCAAAATATTGTTGTTTGTCTTAAGCCAAGTTTCGACATCGTGAGATGGATATGCTTTTTGCAGTCTGCGTATAAAATTAAATACCGTATGTTTTTTATCTTTTGGATCGTATGTTTTTTTGAAATAGGCTATCTTGTCTTCCAATTCACCGGCAATTACCGCATCCACAGGTTCTCTTTTTTTTCTTGCTGCAAAATTTTCCAATTTACAAATAATGGTATCGACGATTGAATCTATTATCGCCTTTACATTGCTGCCGCGATAACGCGAGTGGCTATAACTCAATACTTCATCCGCCAGAAATGTCAAAACGTCCTCGGATTCGAGAAATGCCACCAAACGATCCGCCGGAATTCCCCTATCAAAGCATACGCGGGCTATTGTTTCAATTTCTTCGATGAAAGGTACAGCTATTCCTATTCTGCTATCCAGATTGTCCATGATGTCACTTTTGAGTGCGATATCCAAATCATCATCCGGTAACAGTTTTGGAGTCCCATGGATATTGATTTTTTCTATTAAGCGGAAGTCGCGGGCTAAAGTCCGGCCGAATTTGACGACTCTATATACTGCCTGCTGGATACCGTTTCTAAGATCATTGATGCGTCGGGCTATAGGATTTTGTTCTTTTGTTTCCGATCGACATGTAATTTCAAGTCTGCGACCTTCACTTACAGTATCCTCGACTTCGTCTCTGATAATTCCGACAACTCCTTGAGAGGCTTTCCTGATGCCACGGACAACTGTTGCGCTGATTTTTGCTACGCCTATCATGGCGCGAGTTGTCCATGGAGGTGTGTATAGCGATAGACATTCCGGTTGGTGATCTGGTTGTTCGTCTGAAATGCGCATTGATTTAATATTACCTTTTTATCTGGAAGGTGGTTTATTAAATCATCTTTCTCCTGGAAAGTCAACCTGAATTAGAGCCGTTTTCTGGCTTAATCCAGGGCCAATTTATCAGCGTATTTGGCTTTACGTTTGGCGGTTTCTTCACTGCTCATATATTTTGGCATACCAGAAAGATTTGATTGCTTGATTATATTCAGCATTTTTTCACCATTATCCGTTTTTACTACGCGGTTAAAGACGTCTCCAAAGTCCTTGAAGGCTGTATTAACCCTATTTTGCTCTACACGACCTTCTTGAGTGGTGTAGTCGCTAACGCGCGGTTGATAAATAATCTCTGCAAGTGCACTTAATTCCGTATTGCCATAAGCCGCAATCACCTCCTTAACCGCTTCATTCATCTGATTTATAAAAGCCTGCGGAGGGTCTTCAGTAACAATCGTGGAACTGTTTAAAGTTGAATAGTCCATGCGTTGATAACTGTCTTTTTCCTGCTCGAAGCGATTGAGCATAATTCCTTCAAACCGTACGTATGATTTAATTGCTTCTCTAAGTTTTGAGCGACGATTCATTTCACCGAGAGAACGCATATACTGATTAAATCCAGGGAAGACGTTCGCATAACCCTCAACAGTTAAGAATTTTTTTGAACCGGTAGTTGCTCCGCATGCATCGGTTACGACTCCTTCCGTGGCCGGTGGCAGATATGCAAACATGTCATCATGATCAAGTTTTTCACCGTTACGGAGGGCCTTGTTAATACGATTTTGAGTTTCATCACTTGGTATAACATAATGCCACATGAAGTCATCAACAGCTTTGCCCGGTCTATTCCTGGCCGGATCTGTCGTATGGCCTTCATCAAACCAATGTACCCATTGTTTATAATCATCTATGGTAAAACGATATTCCTCTTTACCATCCGGTCCTCTGGGCACTTGACCTGTTAGGTATTCAAGAATCGGGAATTGCGTAAGCATTTCCGAGTTTATATGGGCAATACGATCAAAAGACATAATTGTGCGGCCTTCGTGATTTTCCGCCGCCACTCCTTCTATCATGTAATAAATTTTGGATTGCATGTTTGATTTACCGGCTTCAATTGAATGAAGAATAAGGCCCTCGTATTCATGCGGATTCACGTAAATGCCGTTTTTGTGTTGCTGTAAAAGTATGGATAGGCGCAGTTCGTGTCCGCCGTCAACGCCTTCAAGCTCTTTACCTTCTTCGTAATAACCTTTTGCGTTACTTGCGAATGTACTTTTGTTTTTGGAATACCACCCGTCGTATGTGCCTTCACCCCAAAGAGAATCAAGAGATGCTTTCAGGAAATCGAAGCCTGTGCGCCTGTCATCCTTACTTATGCGCGTATTTGGATCGCCGTTTGACGGAATCGGGATTGCGACATTCGACTTAACAAAACGATTGATGTTTTTCCATAATTGAATACGATCCCAGCGTATTTGGCCTTTATCTGACAGCGTTGTAAATGCAGCTTTAAATTCATCTTTGTTTGATGTCTGCTCGAGACGATATTGAACTTCATATATACCTTTGTGTTCAAAAGCCTCCTGATATTGATGAACTTCCTCGTGTTCCGTTGACTCTATGACGCGTCGCATTTCCGGAGCAAAATATGGCAATTCCTCACCAACTCTCGCAAATTTATCTTTTTGTCTGCGTTCAAAACGGCGATCATAATATTCCCACATGGATTTTCCCCATTGAAAAAAGTCATCACCACTCAGAAACCTTGTGTCATTCCATAGAGTTCTTAAAAAGCTTCCCTCCGCTCTTTTCATGCCTCCGACTTTTCTTACAGCCTCTATCGGGAGAGCTTCTTCGTAATATTTTTTGTGTTCTTGTTCGCCGGGCTCTTTGTGTTCCTCATGGCCTTCGTGTGTGTCGTGATCTGCGTGCTCCGTGTGCTCCGTGTGCTCGGCGTGTTCGGCGCGTTCGGCGCGTTCGGCGTGTTCATCATTCCCGCCATGAATTGCGTGGTCTGCGTGCGCCAGCGCCTGCGGCGGACTGGCCTGTGCATATTGCTGTACAGCGCCTTTATTTGTCAGCCCCATTGCAGCTACGCGTTCCGGTTCATTTACCAATTGCCACTTGCCTCCCGGACTTGGTCGAGTTACAGGAGCGTTCGTTATCTTTCCTTCCCTGACCATTCGCGCGAGTTTGAGCGGAGGCAGAGTTTCAGACTGTTTGTCCGATCTTGTTTTTGCACGCTCAGCTGTTGCAAATTCACTTGGAATTCCTACGCCCAACATTTCTTCAACTCCGGCTTCAGTCTCACGAAATTTATTTGGAATTTCATTAAGACTGTAAGCGTCCAGGGAGGGGGACGGAAAATCGCTTTGCGATTTTTGACCGCGCTCCAATTTCCCCCATCTCAAGAGCCCGCTATCGTCCAAAAATAAAACTTCTCTACTTTCGCCACCTTTTGGTAGCGCTAAGTCCGGAGTATCCATTCCTCCCATACGTTCATATCTTTTTCTAAGTTCCGCCGATGATCCTTTCTCAAATTCGCCACATTGCTCCTTCAAAGCTCCTCTCGCTTTTTCGCATACAGCCTCTGTTTCATTTACATCAACTTTTCTTTCAAAATTATGCTGTTTTAAAAATTTCGCAAATTCACCAAAACTAAATTCTTGCTGATTGCGATCAAAATATAAAGAAGTATGGACTGAATTTTGTATCCACTGACGCGGAATTTTCTTTACACTATGATTTAAACGAATTGTTTTTTTCTTTGCGTCCAATTCCTCAATCACAAAACTTTGATTTTCCCTTATTTCTTTGCCATCATCATCAAACCCAAGCAAAATTTCCGTTTCAAACTCTTGCCCGACTGCCAAATCCGCATAGCCAAGCTGTTCCTCAGCCCTTTTGTTTAATTCATCCAAAGAATCTATTTCTTCATAACCTTCAAAAGCGTTTAAGATTTGCAGAAAATTTTTATAACCGGCGACGCACTTTCCCCCTTTTTCATCAATGTATTCAATAACCAACTCGCCTGCGGCCTCAGCCGTATATCCCTCATGTTCTTTTTCAAAACGTAAGCCTTTTATTTCAATTGTAGTTTCTTGCTTTTTTGCTGCGCCGGTAACAGGGTCAATTTTTATTCCAAGTAATTTTAAAGAAGCTTTTTTGTCTTCAGCTTCATTGCCGCGGCTTAAATCCAAAAACCACATACGGATGCGCTCGGCTGTCCTTACATCAACTCCGGCGCGTTTAAAAAATATTTCCAATGCGCGATAACGAGCGAGATTGCGCGCCAAATATTCCTTATATTCCTGGCGCGGTTTGCTTAATTCTCTTTGAAATTTGTCGAATTCATCGTCCAGGCGGATAAGTTCTTGTTTTAAGCGTTCGATCAAGTCTTTGTCAGGTGTTTTTTGTGCTTTGGCTGCGCGGTATTGACGATCGACCACGTTTGATTTTTCAGCTACTTGCGCCTGCTCTTTTTCGAGTTTATCCAATTTTTTGCAAAGTTCTTCCGGCGGGCGCTCGAGTCTCCAATTGTTATGCGCGGTTTCGGTTGATTGTTCTATGAGCGCATTTATGGAAACGCTTGTGGTAATTGTTTGTGCCATGTCTTCCTCGCGCAGTTCAGTTAATTTTTTCAAAGCTGCTTTTTCTTTGCGCTGACTTAAGGCGGAAGTGCTTTCTTCACTTAAATCTTTCAGGAATTCTTTTGCGTATTCCTGTTCTTTTTCCGCGCCGTTAAGTGCCTGCAAAAATCGGAGACAGTTTTCTGATTTTTCAGGGAATTTGCCATCGCCAAGCGCTTTCATAAAGCGTTTGTATTCATTTTTTTGCATCTTATTGGGATCGCGAAGGACTTCCCTGACTTGTTTAAGAATTTCAGGTCTGATTTTTCCTGCGCGCGCCTGCTCTGCAATCTTTTTGGCATGAGTGCCGGGCTCCATTGCTTCAAATTCTTTAAGATACGCGCGATATTCCGATGAAAATCGTTCTTTTTTGCTATCTTCTGTTTCTGTCTCTCCGGTTGTGGGTTTCTTGGTTGTCATTTGAATGTTTTAGGCTAACATTTTAGGTTAGCAGAATGATGATTTTTTGGCAAGGGGATGAGGAATGTAGGGGTTAAGGAGTATCTTCGGCGGCCGGTGCGGCAGGTGCGGCTGGTGCTGCGGCTGCTTGAGCTGCAGATGCAGGAGCTGTGATCGGTCTTCCTGCCAGTATATCATCTATCGCTCCCGGTGTTACAAGTGTTTCCACTTCTCCATATTTCTTTTCAGTAAGAATACTTTTAAGTTCAGCGAGTGTAAGCGAATGGCCTGATTTAGTAAATGTCTCTCTTATACCTTGTAAAGCGGATGTCAAAGCGGCTTTTTTGTTAGCATCATCAGTTTCTTTTGATGCTAAGGTGGCGGTAATGGTGCTCTTTGCCGTATTGACCGCTGCAACTTTTGCGTCTACCTCTGCGGCCGTGGCTGCCGTAACGCCTCCTGCGTCTTCACCCAAAGCTGCACCAAGCGTTGTATTGCCTACCGGAGTGGTCTTATCCAGCGGCTTTGGTGCCGGTGGTTTTTTGCCTGCAGTGGCAGTGGCAGCGCTTTGATCGCCGGATGCCGGAGGAGTAGGTGGTGTCGTAGCCTCAAATACCACCTGACGCTTTCTAATATCTCTTACTATGCCCTTAGCCTCATCATCATTTTGAGCTCTTGCCAATTTTCTTAAATCTTCCAATAATTCTTTTCCTCCTCTATTATCGTTTTCCATTTCTCTTATAGTGGCTTTATTTTTGCTGTCACCCAACCATGTACCGATTGCTTTTCTCTGATCTTCTTTTTCCAAATTCTCAGCTTTATTAAGATAATGATATATGCCCGGAGTATCATGAATATTGCGCAGATTATCCGGAGTTGCACTTCTTGGAGTCCCCATCATATCCGCTAATTTATTATCTTCAGAATGCGTCATACGTTCCAGCGCACGGCCAACCTGAGAGAATGTGTAACTTTCATGCTCATGTCCGGGCAAACTGATCGGGATAATAGGCATGTGTTTGAATGGCAAGCTGCCAATCCATTTGCCTGCAGTGAGTAGATGTTCTTTCATCCAGTTTGTTGCAAATTCCGCGATGGTTCCCTCGGCTGAAGAAAAAACTCCAAGCCAAACCACTGCGATTACGCCAAGAGCCACCATAAAGTCTTGTAAAGTATTTAATCCGACAACCGGCACTCCGCCGCCCGGATCCATAGGAAATGCGGAGTCCGTGCTGAATGTTCCTCCGCTACCTCCTGCATTCAAACCCTGTACCGCTTTTAGCATGATCCAGCCTACAGTCATTGATAGGGCTATGAGTAGCGGCGCTATTGCGTTTTTGACAAATTGTTCCGAGAGTTTGCTGAAGCCTCCCATTTTTTCTTTAAGGGTCGGCGCAGCTATCATCAATAAAAGTATTGGAGAGATGGCTACGCTGAGCCACATTACAACCATTCTGCCAAGCAGCACCACAAATAAAGCCAAAAATGAGGCTATATATACAAGATACAGCATTAATGAAAATAATGTATTCACGAAAAGTTTTTCTATATTTTTGACATCAAATTTTATGTCTTCATAAAAGACTATTTTGCCCATGTTTAAGGCGAGAGCAAAAGCTGCGTTGCGGGAATTGTATCTTTTTAAGAATAATTCGCCTTGAGAGGTTAAGCCCTTGCCTGTGCAAAATTTGCTTTCTTTGGCTTTCTGGATGTCTTTGTTAAAGGCCTCTTCCGTAGCTTGTCCTTTCAGCTTTATTTTGTCTTTTATTTGTTGGACTGAGTCGATTCCGGCAATTGCCGGCTCGGTTACGTAGTTTCCTTTACTTACAACTTGATGATAAATATTAAGTTCCTGCTGTTGCTGCGCCAAGTCATCCGTTTGATCATTAAGCTCTGCAAACTTTGTTCCTTCCATGCTCGCGCACATTCTTGTAATCAGTTCTTTGTTCCCGGGTTCCTCAGGGTTGTCTATAATTTTTGCCAATTCTTCATTTATCTGTCCAGGGAGCGCAAAAACCGATGTTGTCAGCACGTTTATGGCATCCAAAAACACTTTTATTCCGATAAAAGAAAAATTTATGGCGATAATCCCCACCACAAGTTTTGGCAAAACGGCTTTTATTGAATAATTCCCACCTTCTTCGCTTATTCCAAGCACGTTATACAAAGCGATACCCACAAGCACGATAACAAAAAGAATATTTACGAGATTGCGTATCGGTATCCAGATATCCCTGAGTCTTTCTTCCATGCCGCTGCCAAAAAGCAGATCGTTTTCCATCAGACCGCCGATTAAGACCAAAACAGGCCATATAAGACGGTTTAGAAAAGACTGCAATCCTGCCAAGACTGCGATGTTTTGAAGGAGGCTGGACGTGTCGGCAGTGCCTTTTGGGGTTTTGGCACAAGTGGTTTTGACCGGATGAGTGTCATCCTTTTCTGCTTCTGTTATAGTTTCCGAATTGACCGTATGATAATCAGCGCCAGGGAAAACTTCGGAACATTTTTTTTCTTCCATTATCTGACATTTATATGCGTCTTTTTCCATCTCTTTCCATCCTGCCGGACATGTCGCTGCCGGCGGTTTTGCTTCTTCCGCATATGCAGCCGGCACTATGCTGCTATGAAACAGCAATAATAATGCCATTAACGCTCCGCAGATAATTCTTGTTCCTATTTTTTGATTTTTATTTTTAAACATCTAAAAAAGTAAACTGATTATTTTGTGAATGAATGGAAAGTCTGTATGCAATGAAAAATCTGCAGCTTTCGCTGATCCACCGGCAAATAGTGGCAGTATTACGCCTGCGCCTACTCCGGCGCCTGCTAACTTTGCCAGTTTTTTGCCAAATGATGATCCCTCTCCTTTATCTTTACGGGTAGAGCCTCCCTCTGTGGTGCTGCGTTGAGGGATTAGAGGAATTTGATCCGCTGATTGTTGATCTTGTTGCGCTTCCTTTTCTGTTTTTTGCGCATCTTTTGATGATTGGACTTCTTTTGGACTCAATTCACTTAATCTTTCGGGTTTCTTCATCGGTCTTCTTAAGCCTTTGCCTGTTGAAATAACTCGTCGCGGCGCAACTCGTTGTGGCACAGCTTGCATCTGACTCTGTATCTGGCTCTGACCCTGACCTTGGCCCGGGACAATAGTTCGAGTCTTTCCAGTTTCTTCCAGTGGCAATGATTTAAGTCCAGTGGTTTTGAACTGTTCGATTTCTGTTATTTGTCTTTGTTGATATTCTTCGCTTTGCGGTTCTTGCGGATTTTCATTATCGCTTTCCTGAGAAAGATTTGGCTTACTTAAGCCATTATCCGTCGGACTTCCCGCCTCAGGACAGCCTACGGCCTGCTCCATAACTGGTTCCGTACCTGGTGCCGTAGCCGGCTCCACAGATAAAATTTGCCGTTTTTTTCCTTTCGTTGGTTCAATTACTTCTTCAGCTTCCAGCGAGGTTTCTTCCTTGTCTTCCTCGGAAACCGAGAGTTCTTTATCTTCTTCCTCCTCGGTCTGATCCGTTTTAAATTCATCTGTTTCCTGTTTTTCAGGTCCGTTCTCGGGAACGGTTTTTTTGGGAAGGACAGAAAATGGCTCCGCCATTTTTGTTATACGAACTTTTTCGGGTTGACCCGAACCTGATGGGCTATTTGATCCTGTGCTTATGCGAACTTGCGGTCCCATTTTAAACACAGACTCCAAAGCTCTTTCATATCCAATCGTGATCAATTCTTTCTTTTCACCAATATCCAAATCATTAAGTACAACCGCGAAATTATACAATGTATACACCGGTTGCCCCTGAATTATTCCTTTTTTAGTAAGATATTGTATCTTTTGAATGATAGCTTTTTTCTTTCCTTCATCCAGACTCAAATCGCTCTCTATATATTCTATAAAAGTTTCACTATCTATAGTTTCCGGAACGTAACCATATTCGCGCTTAAGCTCATTAATGAATGTCCCAAATAATTTCAAAACCGTATGATCCTCCTTCAACCCTCCAAATAATCCTCCCATACCAAAAAGTTCGGCCTTTGACGGGTCGGTTACAAACTCATGGAGAGCTCTATATTTATCTAAATTTTCAGTCATGTTTGTTCAATATCTTTTAAAGCTCCTTCATAAGTTTCTTTTGCCGATGCGCCTCCCACATTCAACAAATCAAAAATTTCCGCAAATGTATAAATATCCTCTGCTTTTATTCCATCAAATGATTTTTTTAATCCGGCATAATCCACGTTTTTGCCCTTACCTTCCTCTTTTTTCCCCTTAGCCATTCTTCCAAGAAAATCTGAAAAACTTGCAGGCGTCAATTTGTCGCGCAAGTCAGCCAAATCCGAGTCTTCATATATTTTTTTCATTGATTGAATATAATCATTAAAAACTTGTGCCCCCGTGTAATTCTCCTGTTTAAAAAATCCATCCCACTTCCCCCATAACGGATTCCCGTGTTTTTCTTTTTTTAAAGCTTCTCTTGCTGAAACTTTAGGATCATTTCCATGCAAAAGTTCTTTCATTCTGTATGGACTCTCGTATACCGTTATTCCCGCATAAACCGCAGCTGCCACAAGACTTTGCGGATTTGTTAAACGCTTAAGAGCCGGGCCTATGCCTTTAAATTCACCTCCGTGCCATGCGCCTGTCACGAAATTTCCAACCACGGTAACGCCTGCGGCGAATTTAGCGAATGTCAGGAGTACATTTTCAACAGTAAGCATTTTGCCTGCGGCATTTTCATTCCCATAAACAGGGGTTATCA
>CAYHSM010000034.1:5815-11463 GCA_964359325.1 uncultured Candidatus Peribacteria bacterium | reverse complement strand
TAACACTCGAAGCCGGAGAAGATCATACATTCGACATGGACAATCCGACAGCCGGACTGACGGAACCGACACCGGAACAAGAGCAAGACGCCGGCAGCGCTGAAGAAGACACAAGCAGCCCTGACACCTCAATCCCGGGAACCCCAGGCAAAGACGCCGGCCCCGACACAACGGAAAAACCCAAATCCTCTTCATCCGGCAGCAGCTGCAGCGTCAGTGGTATTTCGGAACATTCCGAAAACACAACGGGTCAAACCAGAAACAACCATCTTTCCTCCATCGGCCTTGCCCTTCTCGCCATCGCAGCCATGTTTAGAAGCAAAAAAAGAGAGAAGAAATAAACGCCATTCTCCACATTGTTTTGTTTTAGTTTTGTTCGGGGCGCCCCGAACAATCAACTTAGGCCGCCCCGGGGCGGGAAGTCCGACAAATAGAGGCTTGTATAAGCCAAATATATTTCGCATAGAGATACTGTTGTCCAACCCTGTTCAACACTTTTTTGAAATTTTAACTTCCATTAATAAAAACTCGGGAGTAAATTTAAGTTAAGAGTTATTTGACAGAATTTATATCTATTTTATGAAATTAGCCACCTGCCCCATAACCCATCCCCACACATGAAAAAATTTTTATTGGCCCTAGCAATTTCAGGTTTATTCTTTTCAATCTCCGTCACCGCTACCGCTACAGCCACATCAGCCACGGCAGCAAAGGCCGCCTCCGCAACCAAGGCCACCACATCAGTCACGGCCGCGCCAATACAAACCAATTCCACTCGCAGTATTCTGGATAACGTCGTCATGATAATCTCTCCGGGAGAAGATGCTGAAACAATCGTTACCGGTACCGGATTTTTTATTTCTCCATATGGTCATATTTTAACCAACGAACATGTAATTCATGGTGGTAAATTATTTAAACTTTGTTACAGGTCTCCCGATGCAGACGGGGTTATTTGTTACAACTCCGACAGATTGAAATTATTGGCACAAGACAGTTATCTGGATTTGGCATTATTGCAATTGCCGCAAATTCCGAACGCTTACAATAATAATTACTTAATTCTTGGCGATTCCAATTCATCTAAAGTTGGTGATGAGATTAATGTTTTGGGATATCCCGACAGCGATTTAATCAGCCTGAGTCTTACAAAAGGGCTTATTATTGAATCTTTCCCGGACTTTATATTAACCGACGCTCAACTGTTTTTTGGCAATTCTGGAAGTCCGGCCTTGAATAATAAAAACAAAGTTATTGGAATTGCTGTCGCAAAAGTCGGCGACGATTCTGATAGTATAGGGGTCATAATTCCTTCCAACATTATCAAAGATTGGTTGATAAGCATTAGATTTAACACTCAAAATGCGACTAATCAGTTGGTAAAGCCCAAGAAATCATCAAGTTTTGTTTCCAAACAAGGAGGTTTTAGTATCAATTTCCCTGGCAAGCCAATGTTTTTTTCTTTAAATGAATCCACGGAATTTGGGAAAGTAACCACAAATAATTATGTCTATAAAAAGAGCGAAAGTGAAATTTTACTTGTAGCTTACGGCAATTTAACTCTAGAACAATTAAAAAAATTAAATTCTCCGGAATATCTGGAAAAAGACGGAGAAAAAGATAGTGTGGAAGATTTTCTTGGTACTATCACTATTGAAGAATTTAAACTAAATAAATACATGAACAATCAGGGAATCTTTTTCAAAGCAAAAACTTCAAAAGGATATTTCGTAACTGCCCAAATCTACATTGTCAAAAATAAATTTTATCAAATTGCCGCTATGAAAAAAGATTCCTATCCTGATGATGACGAGATAAAAAGCTTTATTGGAAGTTTTAAATTGCTCCAAAGCTAAACCCGCCACGGGACGATCTGCAAATCCCTCCCCGGGGAGGCGGCACCAAGACATCCCTACAACTCATTCAATCCCTCGGCCAGCCCTGACACCTGGGAAATTTTGATAAATTTTTTGGCATCGCCGTTGGTCTCATGAAATTTTATGGAAATAAATTTGTTGTCGGTTTTATTGATTATTGCGCCTGAGAAATCATAAATAATCAAATTGCCTTTGCCTGTTTCATAAAAAAGAAACAGAGGAATTGGGATAACGCTACTGGTCGAGTTTGTGGCTTCCATCTTATAATTCCCGCCGCTAAAATTGAAATTCTTTTCCGAAAGAATGGAGTCATATTTTGCTCCGGCAGCAGGTAGCAGAGCAGCGCCGCAAAGACCATCCGGACAGGCCGCCGGATTGCAAGAACCTATGTTAGCCAAGTCGTTCGGATTTACATCCATTTTCAATTCCTTATCTCCGCTATCCGCAAAAACTATCGCTCTGTTGGAAGCTATGCAAACCCCATAATATTTTGGTGTGGTATTGTCCTGTTTTTGTTTGTTTGTAATGGAATAAGACCGCGCAGTGCGCACCGCAGACATCACTTGTTTGTAGCCTGAAAGAAACTTAAAAGTGTCAGTTGAATTCATGTAACTGGAAATCGCCACAGTTGTTAGGACCGCAATCAGGAAAATCACAAGTAAAAGTTCAATGAGGGTAAAACCTTTTTTTGAATGAAAGTGGGAGCGCAACATGGTCAAATTATAACACAGACCCGCTAAGCGGGGCTACAAAAACAAGATTTTTTATGATATAATAAACAGATTAATTAATCCGTTTTTGTGTCGTTCAAAAATATTCTCAAAAATAGAATACTCGCCGGGCTGGCAATCGGATTGCTGATCTCAGCAGTAATATCCGGCGCTTTATTCTTGAATTTTTTCAAAATTACAAATCTGAAATTAGCCGACAATCTTTATACTAAAAACGAGCCGTCCGACAACATCGTCATAATCGCAATTGATGAAGCCAGCACACAGCCATCTCCAAAAGGACTTGGCCGCTATTCTCAGTGGTCCCGCGAAAATTACATCAACCTTTTGGATGTACTCAAAAACGAACAACCGAAAGTAATCACTTTTGATATACTTTTCAACAAGCCGACCGAAACAATTCCTCTGGAAAAAATCAGCGTCTTTAAGAACAGTATAGACAAAAATCTGGACACTGAAGCCAAAATCGAGGCGTATCAAGATTTCTTGGAAGAAAATTCAAATCCAAACAAAAACATAATCGACGAAAATTTTGCAAAAAAAATATCCGAATTCAAAAATATAGTCTTGGGTTTTATGGCAAACCCCGACAATCAGTCCGAACCGATATTCCCTCTCAAAAAATTCAGCAAATCAACGGGACTTGGGAACACTTATGCCGAACTGGACGAGGACGGAATTTTGCGCAAAGCTCAGCCATTTTTTAATAATAATAACAATTTGGCTGTAGCAACAGTCATGAAATATCTTGGGACGGATGATGTGAATACGATCAAGCTTACGCTGGAAGATTCAAAATTAAACATCAATTATTTCTCGGATCCGTTCGGCTACAAAATGATTTCTTTTGTGAATGTGACAAACAACCAATTCCCAAAAGATACATTCAAAGACAAAATAGTTTTGATAGGAATAACAGCTTTTAAGGATGCGGAAGACAGAGCCTTAACGCCAAGATCGAACGCGGTCCCAATGTCCGGAGTGGAAGTGTGGGCAAATGAAATCCAAACAATCCTGGAAGGCAAATTTCTCATGCACCAAAGCAAATTGGCGCAAGTTCTCACAATCGCCGCCGTCTCGATAGGCCTGACAGTCGCACTCAATTATCTCGGCATTTTGTTCTCGCTGATAGTCGCAATTTTTGCAGCAGTTCTTTATTTCTTTGCAGCGCACTTTTTTTATCGCCAAGGCCTCATTCTCAATATGTTTTATCCATTTGTGGCTATCGTACTGGCATATCTCGCCTCATGGGTTTACAAATATTTCATTGCGGACCGCAAAAAACGCGAACTAAAATCAGCTTTCGGCCATTATGTCAGTGACGAATTGGTTGATCAAATCAGCAAAAATCCGGACATGGTAAAGCTGGGCGGTGAGAAAAAAATAGTTACGGTTTTCTTTTCCGATATCAAAGATTCAACAGCACATTCCGAAAAAACAGCGATTGAGTCATGGGTTAGTCAGATTAATGAATATTTTACAGTGATGGAAAATGTACTCAAAAAATCAGGAGGCACGCTCGATAAATATGAGGGTGATGCGATTATGGGTTTTTGGAACGCGCCAATTTCACAGACCGATCACGTACTGCGCGCTTATGCAACCGCGATAGGTATGCAGAGAGCATTGGCGCAGTTGCATAAAAAATGGCAGCAGGAAGGCAAGCCTCTGATTGAATTTAGAATCGGAATCAACACCGGCGAGGCTTTGGTTGGGAATTTCGGATCAGCCAGCCGTTTTGATTACACGGTAATGGGGGATACGGTGAATACGGCATCGCGTTTGGAAAGTGCAGCGAATAAAACTTATGGGACAACGATTATTGTGGCAGGTTTTGAGAATGCGACTGCGCGCGCAGCCGTCGCCGCGTCAACAGCTGATGATGCATCAGCCGCACAACTAAGCAGTTTTTTCCTCCGCGAACTCGACACAGTCTATCTCCCGGGTAAAAAAGAGCCCGTAACTCTTTTTGAATTACTCTGCCTGGCCAACGAAGCCACTCCGGACATTCAAAATTTCGTCAAAATTTATCATCAAGGCCTGGCCGCATACCGCTGCAAAGATTTCGCCTCAGCCATAAAGGCTTTCATGGCCATTCAAACCACTATGCCTGCTTTTAAAAACGATATCCCAACTCAAATTCTCTTTGCCCGCTGCCAAAAACTCCAGTCAGGAGAAAATATCCCGGAGTTGAATAATGAAATGATTTTCAGGATTGTAAACAAGTAGTGATCTGTAAAGTTCGTGACGTCACGACGACTTGATCTGTTAATTTTGCTGTCACATATTTTGCTATAGTTTGAATTCAGGAATCACTTTATGATACCATACATAATACGGTATTTAATAATTCATTTTATGAAAAAATATAATTATATATTTATTGTGGTTGCTGTCTTATTTTTTGGTCTATTTATTCTAAATGTTCATGCTTCCACTTCATGGGCCGTGGGGCAAATTGCTCTTTTATCCGGACAATCTAAAGGTGAAATGAAACCAATAGTTAAAAATATCATCCTTACAACACACGGCAATTTGATAAGTTCTCAAATATTTTCGGAATCATATTCTGTAGCTGATGATAGGGAAGTATATCTCGCAATATTAGAAGGAAATTTTCAATTTAATCGTGTACGTTCCAATATGGAACCAATTCAGTCTCAACAGATCAATATTGAAATTGACGCAAGTACCGGAGAAGTATTAGCTTTAGGAACTTCCGAATTAACTAAGGATTCAAGAGTTATTAACAATTTAAAATTACTTACGGATAATTAAGAACTTATCCTATATACTAATTTATAGAAATTATATAATTTACATAAATAATGAATACTCTCACGACAGCAAAAATTTTTGGTACAGGACAGATAACTCTGCCTAAACAATGGAGATCAAAAATGAAAACCAGCAATGTCATTATCGAAGAAGTGCCGCAGGGACTTTTGATTAAGCCATTATTGCCAAGTCTGTATTACGAAATCGATGAGGATAATTTTGGTATAAATTTCCCTACAGGCATTGAGGCCGGAGAATTAGC
>CAYHSM010000034.1:0-5715 GCA_964359325.1 uncultured Candidatus Peribacteria bacterium | reverse complement strand
ATGAGGATAATTTTGGTATAAATTTCCCTACAGGCATTGAGGCCGGAGAATTAGCCGCACAGTTAAAGAAAGCCAATGGGAAATTATCCTAACTCTTCCAATTTCCAACAACCCTTTCAAACACGGATTTTTCATATGATTCCAAATCATCGATTTTTATTCTTGCCACGCCGGTTTTAATTGCAGCATCAGCCACAAACCTTGCAACTCTCGGCACAACTCTTAAATCAAAGATTTTTGGGAGAATATATATTTCACTTAAGCCGGCTTTATTGGAAAATAAACCATCCATTGATTCTTCCGGATACGCTTTCTCCAATAGTTTTTTTACAATTCCATCCATCGGTTCGTTAACAATCGAAGATATGGCATTTACAGCCGCAATTCTCATTTCAAGATTGATAGTTTTAGCCCTGGTATCCAAAACTCCTCTGAATATTCCCGGATAACCCAACACGTTATTTATTTGATTTGGGAAATCGCTGCGGCCTGTGGCGGCAATGCGAGCGCCTGCAGACAAGGCTTCGTCAGGCATGATTTCGGGGATTGGATTTGCCATGGCAAAAACAATGGAATCTTTTGCCATTTTTTTGACCATGTCGGGTTTTAGGGCGCCCGCTACGGACACGCCGACGAAGACATCAGCTCCTTCGATAACATTGTCTAGCAGAGCGGAGCTCTGTGATTGAGCAAACTCGCGCTTCTGTTCATTAATATCCGGCCTTCCTTCCACAATCAGCCCCTTGCTGTCGCACATAAAAATTTGCTCCTTTTTAACACCAAAATTAAGCAACAATCTCGCGCATGCTATACCCGCGGAACCCGCTCCGTTTATAACAATCTTCAAATCCCCAAAATTTTTACCGACAACTTTTAAAGCATTAATGAGTCCCGCAGTCATCACTATCGCAGTGCCATATTGATCATCATGAAAAACCGCGATATCCATCAGATCACTCAATTTTTGCTGCAGTTCAAAACATTCCGGCGCCTTAATATCCTCCAAATTTATACCTCCAAAACTTGGCTCCAATACGCGCACCGCATTCACAAAACTATCCATGCGTTCGTGGGCCTGCCTGCCGTCAGGCATGGAATCAGTCAAATGATCAAAACTCAAACACAGCGGATACGCATCAATATCAGCAAATTTTTTGAATAAAACAGCTTTGCCCTCCATCACCGGAAGCCCGGCCTCCGGCCCAATATTCCCCAATCCCAAAACAGCGGTCCCGTCGCTAATAATTGCAACGGTATTGCCGCGGTTAGTGTATTTCCAAACCGCTTCTTTATCGCGCGCGATTTCTTTTGAAACACCGCCAACACCCGGAGTATAAGCCAAAGACAAATCATAGCGATTTTTCACGGGCTTTGACGGCATGATTTTAATTTTTCCCGGAGGATTTGCGGCATGATACTTAAGCGATTCTTCAAAAATATCTCGGCTCATATTATTAATTTATTTTTACGAATTGATCGCGCTCCGGTCCGACTCCGATTCCTGTAATCTTGCATCCGCATTTTCGTTCAACAGTCAGAACAAATTCACGAAGCGCCCCAGGCAATGCCTTAAAGTCCTTGATGTGAGAAACAGTGCCTCTGAAGGAGTTGAGATATTCAACCACAGGCTTAACTTTATAATATGAAATAACTGAACCGGGCACATAATCGATATTTTTTCCGTCCAATTTATATCCGACCACCAAAGGAATTTTTGCTTTTTTGGTGCTGGTAAAAACATTCAACACATCGCATTTATTGATGACAAGTTCATTAACGCCATTCATTCTTATCGCGTAAGAAAGCTGCACGAGATCAAGTATGCCAACGCGGCGCGGACGGGTTGTAACCGTGCCGTATTCTCTTGATAAAATTCTCAAAGCGACACCTATATCAAAATCCTCTTTTGATTTAAGTAATTTCTCAACACCATAATCGATTTCCACTGTTTGTGAATATTTCGGTTTGCCGTTTACAGCAGTCATACAGTAATCCTCAGAGCGTTTACCGCCAAATTCAGAAGCAAATGGCCCATGGCCTACACGTGACATGATAGCTTTTGCAATACCAATGGTTTTGCGATGGTATGAAGGGGAGAGATCTCCGCCGACATAAGCCGCCGCTGCGACTGTATTACTGGAAGTTACGTAGGGGACAGAGCCTTTGGTTATATCAAGCATTATGGATTGTGCGCCTTCAAATAAAATTCGCGCGCCTGACTGCGCTTTTTTCTCAAGATAAAGAGTGTCGGATTCAATATGTTTTTTAATTTTCCGGAAACCGGCTTCAAGTTTTTTAATGAGATCGTCAGAATCGCCGATTTCTTTCATTGAAAGCCCGTACATTTTAGCCGCAGCCATAAGATTTTCTTTAATTATCGCAAAATATTTTTTTGGATCATCATTGAGATCGCCGAGTTTAATATTTAGCAGACGATCGCCGTCCATCCTGTAAGCTTTATCAGCATAACAAGGCCCGATACCATTTCTTGTTGTACCGATGGTTTTTCCGGTTTGCACATCAATGAGAATGTGGTGAGGCTGAATAATACTGGCCTGGCAGGAAAGCCTGAGACGTTTGGAAAGATCAACATTGATTTGTTTCAGGCGGTCGATTTCCAAAGTGATTTTTTCGATATTGATAACGCAGCCCGAACCGACATATAAAAGTTTATCGGGATAAAATATTCCTGATGGAATTTGTTGAAGCGCGACTTTAACACCTTCGTTAGTCTCGATTGTATGGCCGGCATTTGCTCCGCCATTAAAACGCGCAATAACATCGTAATCTTTGGCCAGCATGTCGACAACTCTGGCTTTGCCTTCATCTCCGTATTGGAGGCCGATTAAGACATCGGCATAGCCGCAATTTTTGGAATTTTTTCTGCCCACGGTTTTAAATTATCGCATTTGGATTTTAATGTCCACGGGAAATAGGGGACAAAAGCTTTCGCTGATGCCCCCTTTCGCAACTATCACATTTCGAGTCTGTTTTTGGTCAGTTGGAAGGGATTCGGATGAGGATCTTGCTGGCAGGGGTATATGGCAGATAGAAGTTTTTCGTCACTATATCCGCCTTGTAGGAAGGATTGATGACGAGTGGCCCGGAGTAAGGAGTCCAGACGCCAAATTCAGGCAAAGTATTGTCCGCCACCCAGATCTGGGTGGCCTGGGATCCTCCGGTGACCAGGACAGAGGCAGGCAGTTCACTGCAATCGAATTGTAGGGACAGCTGTGTGCCGTCCGCAAGGATTGCCCCTTGGTAGTATGTCCCGGCGGGAGAAACTTTAGTTTCCCATTTGCCGTTGGGGGAGTAGACGTAGACCGTGTAACCCTTGGCGGGGTCACATGTCCAGGTAGGCGGCAGCGGTGTCGCCTTGCAGGTGCCGTTGGCATCGCACTGATTGCCACTCGCACATTGTCCGCAAGTCCCGCCGCAGCCGTTTGGTCCGCACTGCTTGCCTGAGCAGTTTGGCTGGCAGATGCAAGTGCCGTTGGCATTGCACTGATTGCCGTTCGCACATTGTCCGCAAGTTCCCCCGCAGCCGTCAGGTCCGCACTGCTTGCCTGAGCAGTTTGGCTGGCAGATGCAGGTGCCGTTGGCATTGCACTGATTGCCACTCGCACATTGTCCGCAAGTCCCCCCGCAGCCGTCAGGTCCGCACTGCTTGCCTGAGCAGTTCGGCTGGCAGACACAGGTGCCGTTTTGGCAGGGCTGATTAGCGGGAAACTGTTCGAGGGAAGGGATTCGGATGAGGATCTTGGCGTTGGGAGTGAACGGCAGATAGAAGTTTTTTGACGTTATATCCGCCTTGTAGGAAGGATTGATGACGAGTGGCCCGGAGTAAGGAGTCCAGACGCCAAATTCAGGCAAAGTATTGTCCGCCACCCAGATCTGGGTGGCCTGGGATCCTCCGGTGACCAGGACAGAGGCAGGCAGTTCACTGCAATCGAATTGTAGGGACAGCTGTGTGCCGTCCGCAAGGATTGCCCCTTGGTAGTATGTCCCGGCGGGAGAAACTTTAGTTTCCCATTTGCCGTTGGGGGAGTAGACGTAGACCGTGTAACCCTTGGCGGGGTCACATGTCCAGGTAGGCGGCAGCGGTGTCGCCTTGCAGGTGCCGTTGGCATCGCACTGATTGCCACTCGCACATTGTCCGCAAGTTCCGCCGCAACCGTTGGGTCCGCACTGCTTGCCAACGCAGGTTGTCTCACACATGCAGTTGCCCATATAGCAGTAGAATGGTGCCGTACATGATCCGCAGGATCCGCCGCAGCCGTCAGGTCCGCACTTCTTGTCATTGATTGGACAGTTAGGAATGCAGGCGGTAAACGTTTGTCCGTCATCGGCATTATCGTCCTCGCCGCCGCCTCCCGTCTGCCAGTCCGGCTCTCCGTCTGTCGAGACGTACGCCGGCTCGCAGCTGTACAGGTCCTGGTCGCACGCGCAATCTTCGTCACACTTCACGCTTTCGCAGAAGCATGGAGAAAGCGCAGCAACCATCACCGCGTATTCACCGCGCTTCATCACGTCGTTGGACCCCTTTGTCACGATGGAAAAGTTGATTCCACCGTAAAAGAAAACCGTCTCGACGTACTTGTAAGCCCAGTTCTCTTTGGGAATCTTGGGAAAGTGGCCCTTTGTAGGGGACTTGATGCCGACCTCGCCGCCTTTCCAGGCGCTCTCGACAGCGATCTTTGCCGCTTCCGAGAATGTCACGGATTGGTTTGGAGAAAAGCCGGAATAGGTTGAGCTGATGATCTTGTTCTTCAGCCCGCAGAGTACGTAGGGATAAAACCAGTCCGAAGACTTGACGTCATAGAAAGACTCGGAGACGTTGCAATTGTTCATGAGCCCGAAGGTCATGAGAGCAATCTTGAGCGCCTCAGCCCTCGACAGGGACTCCTCGCCGTGGAACTTCCCATCGTTTTTGCCCGAGACGACGCATTCGCGCCACAGATAGGTGGCCGCGGCCTTTGTCCGCGAGTCCATCTGCTTGAGGTCGCCGAAAGGCGGATTGCCTTCATTCCCGCAATCCGCCTTGAGCGGACATCCGGAAAGGTTGCCGCAGTCGCCGTCAGACCACCCGCACGTGTCTTTTTCCACGTTGGTGAGCTGGAGCGCCGTGTAGACACCGTTGGTGTAGATGTCGTTGCTCATTGTGCACTCGGGCTCGCCGTTGCCGTCGGTGAAGCCGTAGTCGATGCTAATCCCAAGATTGTTGCAGTTCTCAAACTGGAAGTGCAGATGCGCTCCAGAGGCGCTGCCGCTCTTGCCGATCTCACCGATCTTCAGTCCCTGGCACACCTGCTGGTTTTCCGTGACAGTGATGGAATTTCCCAGCAAGTGCGCGTAGCGGGTACAGATGTTGTTGCCATGGTCAATGACAACATAATTGCCCCAGCTGGAAGTAGCCTTGGCGTCGATCTTCTTCACAACGCCGTCCGCAGAGGCCAGAGCAGGCTTCCCGAGATCGCCGTCGCCGGGGAGACTAAAATCCCAGCTGTACTTGCATGCCGAGTAGCAGCCAGTATTTTTGTCACTGCTGGAATGGCTGAGCTTGCAGAAATCGCCGTAAAAACCGTTGGCGATCTCGTCGTAGCCCTTGGAGTTGCAGATTTCGCAGTGCTCAGCCCACGACTGCGTGATCTCCCAGTTGTAGTCCGGGGACAGTGGGATCTTGAAGTCCGTCGAGGCGAGGCCCTGCTGCGCGAC
>CAYHSM010000033.1:0-11688 GCA_964359325.1 uncultured Candidatus Peribacteria bacterium | reverse complement strand
TGATCTCCCATCTCTTTAATATGCTTCATATTAATAAATTAATTCTCCAATTTAATATTTGCAGCATCCTTAATAGCGGCAATAATCTTGTCTTCGGTAATAGCTCCATAAAGTTTACCCTTGGCGCTTACTTTAACTTTTAGAGTCAATTTAAGACCTTTTAACTTGCCGAGAGCCTCTTTGGCATTATCAATCAACTGTTGTCTTTGCAACACCATACGCTCTCTTCTGACAGCTGAAACCTTAACCAAAGCTGGCGTGGACATAACAGCCAACCCTCTTGGAGACAAAAAATTTCTGAAATAACCACTCTTAACCTTTACCATATCACCTCTGTAACCTAATTTTGGAACGTCTTTATTAAGTAATGCCTGCATATCTCTTTGATTAAATGCCATTAATAAATAGCGAAATCTTAGTCTAAAGTAAAGGCGAAATTAATAATTTAACTTCCATAATGCCACATTTACAAATCTGTCACTCGGGAAAACAACTCCATCTATATTTATACCTGATACCTTCCCATCTGAAGCATAGTAATAAACCGGAGCATATAAAAATATAGCCGGAATGTCCTCCTTGAGCTTCTTAGCCAGTTGTTTTAATTTCAATTCTCTCTCCTCGGGATCAAAAGTGGATCTGATGCCTTCAATCAAACTATCCACCTGAAAACTCTTATAATTGGCAAAATTCTGCCCCAAAGGCCCTGCCTGGGTTGAATGCCAATAAGAATATGTATCAAGATTATAGCCAAGATTTTGGCCAACAAGTAAAAGATCGTATTCTCTTTTGGAAATTTTCTCATTAAAAAGCTCCAAAGGTAAAAATTCTATCTGAATATTAAAACCAATTTTTCTCCATTCGGAAACCAAAAAACTGACAGTTTCTTTGGTTTCTTCAAATTGATAAGTTCCTTCATCATACAACCTGGCAATCAAGGTTAATTCGAGAGCATTCTCATCTTTATCATAGCGGATTCCTTCATTATTCTTATCTTCAGCATTATATTCATATCCGGCATCTTTTAACGCACCATTGGCCTGATCAGTATCAGGCTGATAAGTCCATTCGTCTTGATTAAGTTCCATCAGAGGGGTATCTATTTGAACTTTATCCGCGTCTTGTCCGATCAATGCTTTTTTATCTATAGCCTTTTGTAAAGCAAGCCTTACATTCATATTATCTTTCAAAATTTTGCTCTCCATATTCATAAAAACCGCAGTATATTGAGGCAATTTATAAGGAAGCAATTTAAAGCGATCATTTTCCACGAAATCAAAAATAGATTTGCCTGACACTTTAACAACACCATTCACAGCATCTATTTGATCAAGTAAATCATCCATTGTCGGATAAACGATAAAACGCATCAACTCAATCTCAGGCCTTTCACTATAATAATTTATATTTCTTTCGAGCGTAATTTGAGTCCTATCATCGGAAAAAACTTCAACAGGCTCGGTAATCATATACGGTCCGCTTCCAACAGGTTTTTTATTGAAATCATTTTGTAAAATATCTGCAGGATTAATATCTTTTAGAATATGCTGAGGCAAAATACCTGTTAAAAAATTACTGATAAAAAACACATTTGGCTTATCAAGCATAAATTGGATAGTTTTGTCATCTATCTTTTCAATTTTTACACCGGTAAAATTAGTTTTCATAATCCCGTTTGGGAAAGCTGGACTCATAACAAGATCATGGAAAGTAAAATAAACATCATCAACCGTAACCGACTGGCCGTCATGCCACTTTAAACCGTCGCGCATTTTAAAAGTGTACTGTTTCTTATCTTCACTGACAGTTAAATTAGCCATGTCGTCTACGACAGCTTTCTTTTCAGGATCATATTTCATAAGTCCGGAAAAAACCAATCTGGAAATCTCCCTATCAGCTTCATTGTAATCAACAAAAAGAGGATTGATATTTTGAATGCCGTTTTTAGCCACCAATCCCTCGGTATAAATATTATTTTCGCCAAATCCAAAAAGCCCATAAGGGAATAACATCATTTTAACAATCATCAACAAAAAAACACCAAAAGCCGCTACGGAAATCACCTTGTCGGTATAAGTATAGGTCTTAAAAACCCGAATAATTATGCTAAAAAGCTTCATCATTTAAACGAAAAGAAACGCAAGGGAATTGGCCACAAACAATATCGCAAGCACAACAGTCGCAATAGATAAAAATTTCTCAATACCTCTTTTGCTTGTGTAAAAAGCGCCGCCGCCGCCAAAAGTCGCGGACAAACCTGTGCCTCTCTGTTGAGCCAAAATAACAAGACAAAGAAGTCCTGAAAATACTATCTGAAGAATCATTAAAGTTGTTTTCATATCAAATTTTAAATTAAGTAAGTAAGTGTGCGATCCAGTTAATTATACCGAATACAACAGCCCCTATAACATAAGCCGCCCAATTTGGAAAGCTCAAAGTTACGTCTTGGAACTGAATAACAGATACGGAATATTTCAAAAGCCACAAAACTCCGATATTTATAATTATCAAAAACAAGCCTCCGGTAATGACAACAACAGGCAGGGATAACAACTTTATAACAGGCTTGAGCACCAAATTGATAATACCCAAAAACAGACCTCCTATAATAAAAAACTTATATCCGCCGGTATAAGTGATCTCAGTTACAGCCATGGTCAATAAATACAAAACAACCGCATTCAAAGCGATGCCAAACAAAGGTTTTGTAATAAGATTCATAGGAAAAGAATAGCAAAAATTTAATTCAGCCGCAACTTAAAGATCAGTCAGCTTTTCTAACTCCGACTTTGACTTCCATACCATCCATATCAACCATTATCTCTTTATCCCATTCAAAATCGCCTTTTTGCTGTAACTCCTCAGCCAAAGTTTCGCGTTTAATATAATCGGCAAAAACAGTCACAGCCTCGGCAATCTCGCCCGTAGCTTCAATTAAGACATAAATTCTGTCATCAACTTGATAATCGCACGCTTTACGCATCTCTTGGACATAGCGAACCAAATCGCGAGCATATCCTTCACGTTTCAATTCATCATTAATCGTTGTGTCCAGAGCCACAGTAGTCCCCTCTTCACTTGCCGCATCAAAACCTTCTTTCCCTTTAAACCCAATCTCCACCTCATCATCCTCAAGCTCAAAATGCCCGACCTTAACCCTTTTTCCGCCATCCATCAATTCATAATTCCCGGCTTTGATTTCTTTAATTATATATTGAACATCAGCGCCGTATTTCGGCCCCAAAACTCTGGCATTTGGAATAACAATTTGCTGCACAATCTCTGAGGCTTCTTTAATAATCTCAAGTTCCTTAACATTCAATTCGTCAAGAATAACATCTTTTTGACTTTCTATTAAGACAGGATCAATACCTTCGGTCAAAGCAACCTGCACTTTGGATAGCGGCTGTCTGACCTTTATTTTTGCCTTTGCGCGAACACTGTGACCGAGATTCACAATCAATCTGATTTCATGAATTTCTTTATTTAAATTCTCATCAATCAAAAAACCGTTAGCTTTTGGCCAATCAGCAAGATGCACTGATTTTTCTCCTACAAGATTTTGATAAATCTCATCAGCTATATACGGCATAAAAGGCGCAATCAATTTCGAAAATTCCGTAAGCACCATATAAAGAGTCTGATAAGCCTGATTTTTGTCATCATCATTTTCGCTTTTCCAAAATCTGCGGCGAGACCTGCGCACATACCAATTTGATAAATTATCCAAAAAGTCCTGCATCGGACGAGTCGCCCAAGTCAAATTATAATCATCCATTTGCTTGGTAACTTCTTTAATCAAACTGTTAAGTTCGGATAATATCCACTTGTCCAATTTATTAACAGGTTGGAATTTCTCAAAATCTTTATTCGGCTTGAAATTATCAATATTCGCATAAGTAACAAAAAAACTATAAGTATTCCACAAAGTGAGAGTGAATTTTTTCACAATCTCCCCAACATGTTTTTCCGAAAAACGCACATCCTCGGCCAATGGCGCGGTTGAACTGTACAAAAAATACCTGGTGCTATCAACGCCATGAGTTTCAAAAAGCAAATTCGGATCCGGATAATTTTTTTTGCGCTTGGAAAGCTTCTCGCCATCAGCCGCAAGCAAAATCCCGTTAACGATTACATTTTGAAAAGCGGGTTTGTTGAATAGAATCGTGGACAAAACATGCAGCGTATAAAACCATCCGCGCGTCTGATCCAATCCCTCAGCAATAAAATTCGCGGGAAAATTATTTTCAAATTCAGCTTTGTTTTCAAATGGATAATGCAATTGAGCGTAAGGCATGGATCCGCTCTCAAACCAACAATCAAGCACATCGGGCACGCGGCGCATATCAGCGCTGCAAGTCGTGCATTTAATGGTGACGTCATCTATATACGGCTTATGCAAATCAATCTCACCTTTATTCATCGGCAATTTCCCGTGTGACAATTCTTTTAATTCTTCAATCGACCCCACGCAAACTTGATTACCGCAATCACATTCCCAAACGGGAATAGCGCATCCCCAAAAACGATTACGGGAAATAGACCAATCACGCACACCCTCAAGCCATTTTCCAAAACGTCCATCTTTAATATGGCTCGGCTGCCAATGAATTTTCTTATTATTTTTAAGCAAACGCGCAGCAATCTCAGTAACTTTTATAAAAAAAGAACGCGTGGAATAATTCAAAAGCGGAGTATCGCAACGCCAACAATGAGGATAACTGTGTTTAAAATTATGTTTTTTGAATAATAAGCCTTTTTCATTAAGAAATGTCGCGATATTCAAATCCTGACCTTTTACAAACTTACCTGCAAAATCTTTTACCTCAGGCCTGAAAGTCCCATCCATATTCACATGCTGAATTTGAGCATAACCGTGTTCCTGTCCAAAATTATAATCATCTTCGCCAAACATGGGCGCGATATGCACAACTCCCGTACCATCTTCCGTAGTTACAAAATCAGCCAAGTTTATAACATACATTTCTCCCGGAAGTTCAGCATTCAAATAATAATCAAATAAAGGCTCATAATGTTTACCAATAAGTTTTTTTGGATCAATTTTTTCAATAATAACGTACTTCCCATCGCCTAAAACAGCATCAGCCAACTGTTGAGCCACTATATAAACTTCTTCTTTGCCATCTTCGGTTTTTGCGGAAACTTTCACATACTGGATTTTTTTGCCAAAAGCCAAAGCCACATTCCCGGGAAGCGTCCATGGAGTTGTAGTCCAAGCCAGCACATACACATCCTTTTCCTTAGCCTTGATTGCTTTTAAGGCATCCTCTTTCAATTTAAACTTAACAGTCAGGCTCAAGTCAGTCACATCCTTATACCCCTGCGAAACCTCAAAATTGGACAATGGAGTCTCGCATCTCGGACATACATGCATTGATTTGAATCCCGTATAAACCATGCCTTTATCCCAAATTTGCTTAAACACCCACCAAATCGACTCCATATAATTATTATCCAAAGTCGCGTAACTCTGGGAAAAATCAGCCCATCTTCCTACTCTCTTTAGCAATTCCAGCCACTCCTTTGTATAACGAAAAACCGAATCTCTGCATTTTGCATTAAAATTTTCCACGCCATAATCAACAATGGCTTTGCGTCCGGACAAACCCAATTCTTTTTCAATTTCATATTCAACCGGTAGTCCGTGACAATCCCAGCCGATTGTCCTCGGCACATAATAACCTTTCATTGTCCAATAACGGGTAACCGCGTCTTTAAGCGCTGTTGCGAGAATATGTCCGTAGTGCGGCAAGCCGTTTGCAAAAGGAGGTCCGTCAAAAAACACAAATTTTTCCTGATTCTTGCGATGCTCAACAGACTTCTCAAAAATCTTATTACTCTCCCAATATTCCAGCATCTTTTTTTCCATCTCCGGGAAATTCTGCCTGGCATTAACCTTCTTAAACATAAAACAAAATTAAATTTACTGCGCCTTAGTTTAAGCTTTCACAGCGAAAATTTCAACAGAAATCGTGCAGCGATTTCCTCTATTATCCGCAACTCCCAGTACATCCCTCACAGCTACCCCCGCACCCATCACTGTCATCGGTAATTTTCAATTTATAACTTTCAACAAGACTCTCAGCCAAACCAACATAAGTCTCCGGAGTTAATTTAAGGAGAATATTTTTGTCAGCAGCCGGAATCTTTAGAACTTTAATGAATTTTTGAATTACGGCTTTGGTTATCCCCTCTTTCCCGCGAGTTAATTCTTTTAATTTTTCATAAGAATTGGGAATTAAATTTTTTCTCATTACAACCTGTATCGGCTCAGCCAAAAGTTCCCATTTATCTTTCAAATCTTGTTGAATAACTTTTTTATTCGCAACACATTTGGACAACCCCTTAATAGCGCTTTTATAAGCCAAAATCGAATAAGTCATGGCCACCCCGATATTGCGTTGCGCAGTGGAGTCGGACAAATCTCTTTGCAATCTCGAAACCGGCAATTTGGAAGAAAGATGCTCAAGCAAAGCATTTGCAATCCCTATATTCCCTTCTGCATTCTCAAAATCAATCGGATTGACTTTATGCGGCATAGTGGAAGATCCAACCTCATTTTTCACAACACTCTGCACAAAATACCCGAGACTGATATACGTCCACATATCTCTTACAAAATCCAGAATAATATTGTTTACGCGCTTAATCGCATCAAAGCAGTCGGCAAAACAATCATGAGGCTCTATCTGAGTCGTATACATATTCACACCAAGCCCCAATCCTTGTATAAAATTCTTACTCAACTCCAGCCAATCAACCTTAGGATAAGCCACAACATGAGCGTTGTAATTCCCCACTGCTCCATTGATTTTAGCGAGCAGATAATCCGCATCTTGCGCCAATTTTATCTCTCTTTCCAATCTGGCAACATAATTGATTAACTCTTTACCTAAAGTCGTTGGAGTTGCAGGCTGACCATGAGTGCGGGAAAGCATTGGTACTGACTTGTATTTACCGGCTTGTGAATAAATTTCTTGTACAAGTCCGCTAAGCATAGGGATCAGCTCTCTTTCAAAGAAATCTCTTAACATGCAAGCGTAAGAAATATTGTTAATATCCTCGGAAGTACACGCAAAATGAATAAATTCCTGATATTTCTCAATCGGACCACCTTTTGTTTTTTCTTTGATAAAATATTCAATGGCCTTAACATCATGATTGGTAATCTTTTCAATATTCTTTACCCTCTGAGCGTCAACCACATCAAATTGTTCGTATATGCTGCGCAATATGCGAAGCTCAGTCGGTTTCAAAACGACAGTACCTGACAATTTCGCCTCATTAAAAAGAAAAATAAACCATTCGATTTCAACAAGTACACGATATCTCATCAAGGCCGCCTCGGAAAAATACTGGGAAAGATAATCGGTCTTATCGGCGTAACGACCATCCAAAGGAGAAATTGCAAGTAAACTTTTTGCTTCGTCTGCCATAATTTTATTATTTAAATTGTGATTTGATTTTAGCAATTCTTTTTCTCATTTCATTCTTTAATTTTTTGTTTTTTAAAGCAAAAATTCGCAAAACCGCCATAATCGCATTCAAACGATCCAGTACCGTTAAAACAGGCGTATCGCTCGGCATTACCAAAGTACTGTTAATATTAACCATAAAGTCGAGTTTATCTTTATACGGAGGACAAGCTATCACCGGATGAATACTATTGGCCGCAACCACTCCGGAAAGGCCATTTGACCTGCCTGCAACAGTGATATAAACGATATCTTCGTCACTTTCGTTATTTTTGGACACAATCTTAAAAACTTTCTCAGGAACTTTGTGAGCCGAGGCAACTATGATCTCCGCATCAACGCCCCAAGCTTTAAATTCCTTAGGCATTCCATCAACAAATTCCTTATCTGAATCGGAACCAAGAAGAATTACAACTTTCATAATAATTAATGTTAGAAATATTTAGCTAAATTTTCCTGTAAACGAGCAGATACATCTCCAACTCCACCAATAAACTTTTGCCCTGTTATAAGCTCATAAGCCTCAATATAACGACGCGCGGTCTCAACCCTGATATCATCCGGAATAACGGGAATTTCACCATCACCTTTAAATCCCCTCTCTGCCAACCATTCCCTTAAATATTCTTTATCAATCTTTTTTTGCTCCTCTCCCGCAGCAAATCTCTTTTCATATTCATCAGCAAACCAAAAACGCGAAGAGTCGGGAGTATGAATTTCATCAATAACAACAATTTTACCATCCGGACCAATTCCAAATTCATATTTTGTATCAACAAGAATAATGCCCTGTTTGGCACAAATCTCCACTCCTCGCTGATACAATTTCATCGCAACATCAGCCATATGATCAAACTGCTCCGCTGTAATAACCTTACGTTCCAAAATCTGATCGCGAGAAACGGATTCGTCATGGCCGCCATGCTCAGCCTTGGTGGAAGGTGTCAGGATTGGAGACTCAAGTTTTTGATTCTTTTTCATGCCGTCCGGCAAAACATTCCCGCAAAAATTTCGCTCACCTTTTTCATAATGAGTCCACACACTTGTACTCGTAACTCCCGTAATATATCCGCGAACAACCATTTCCACAGGCAAAGCCTTGCATTCCTTAGCCACAACAACATTGGGATCCGGAAATTCAATCACATGATTCTCGGCGATATCTTTTGTATTTTCAAACCAAAATTTCGCCATCTGATTTAAAACCTGCCCCTTGAAAGGAATCAAAGTTATCACGCGGTCAAAAGCTGACAAACGATCTGTAACAACAATAAAACGCTTGCCATCTTTTGAATAATTATCGCGCACCTTACCTTCATATTTCTGTCCCAAAGCCGGGAAATCGGTACCTTTGAGGCAATTTGGAATTTGAGCGAGTAGATCTTGAGAATTAATCATTAAAAAATTTTATTATATAGTGAGATTATAATACTGAATCTTATATCGGGCCGCAATATATAAAAAAATCGGCCGAACTTTTTAGGTCCGACCGATTTCGTAAGCTGAAAATTCAATTCTTACCTATTGAAATTTCTGCGTGGAGGCCTTTCCTCCATGGGACGAGCTTCATTCACCGTAATTTTGCGTCCATCAAATTCCTGGCCATTCCACATTTCAATGGCTTTTTGAGATTCTTCTTCGGTAGACATTTCTACGAATCCGAAACCTTTGGAGCGACCGGACATTTTGTCAACAATGATTTTTGCTGACACAACAGTACCGGCTTGGGAGAAGGCGGTTGACAACCCATCGTCATTGCTGTTGTAAGAGATACCTCCCACGAACAATTTTGTACCCATATTGAATACTAAAGAAATAAAAATGTAATTTGGGTAAATTACGCGCAAAGTATAGGGACATAATAAAAAATGTCAAGGGGAAAAACAAAAACACACGAAGTTGACACAAATTACATAAGTATCTATATTTCTCACCATTCAAAAATTTCTAAACATATTATGGATATAATTAAAGGGCCGATCTTGGTGCCAACTGAAAAAGGGTTTGATTGTGTAAGAGATGGCGTTGTTGTAATTAATGACAAAGGCGAAGTTATGTATTCAGGTTCGATTAAAGATATCAGGCGCACATTGAAAAATGATGTTCTAGGGCAGGTCAATGATCTTTGCGTAGTGACCCCCGGAACTGTCAATGCACATAATCACATTTTCCAACCACCAGCGATTCCAGGACCGTTAATAAAACACGATACCGAGACAGGAGAAAACAGTGGCTGGTTGCCTGAAACTTTAAAATTCGAGTCAATGGTCAAGAGTAATCCTGAAATGGCCCGTCGAATAGCGGCAACTAAATTTGAAAGCTACAAAAGGAATGGAATTATTGGCAGCATTGAATACACAACAAGTTCAGTTGAGGCTACGAGAATAGTTCTCTCTGTTGCGGAAGAAATGGGGTTTAAGGACACAGTGAAGGTCGGTTATGTGTGTATGGATCAGAATGTTGGAAACGGGCTTGAAAGTTCATCCGACGAAGCAATTTCCGCAACTAGATCTCTTTTGAAAGAATTCGGTGACAGAGTGGTTGTAATCGACAGATTTCCCATCGCGGTAAGTTCTCCTTTGAGAAAAAGACTTGCTTTGCTGGCAAGTGAATTTGGAGTTCCATATGAGACTCATTCCAATGAATCTGTTGGAGAAAAAGCTTTGCACGAAAAAAATTATGACGGGAAAAGTATCCTTAGCGTACTTTTGGAGGATGGTGTTTTCAAACCAGGAAGTAAGGTAGGCCTCGCACATACTATTCATGCCACAGAGGATGAAATAAGAATAGTTGGGGAAAAAATCTCAGACGGATGTACGGTGTATATACGAGCCTGCCCGAGTTCCAATGCTCAATTGGGAAGTTATGTCGATGAGGATGGTCAACATGTTGAATTTCCATTAAAGGCTTGGGAGGAAGCCGGCGCTATTATTACTTTTGGTTTGGACAATGGCGCAGGACGCGGTTTTAATCTTTTTGCTGAAGCTTTGGACGAAAGAGGAAGACCACATACGGATAGATATGTACCGTCATATGTAGACCTGTTGAGGTATGCGACAACTAATGGTTCGAGAACCGTAGGGTTGGATCCGAAAAATTTTTTGGCCCATGGGCATCCCGCAACATTTGTTGCTGTCAGTCCTGCCGGTTTGGGAGCATATTTAAGCCCTGATGACGTGACGAGAGAGACTGTAGAAAGAATAGCCGGACTTGTGATTGAAGGCGGGCAAGATCCTTACAATATCAAGACAATGTATGTTCGCGGAAAAAAGTTAACTGGAAAATAACCACAACATAATTCAACAAACTTTTAACAAATAAATAAGGAGCGTATACGAACATCTCTCGGCGTTTCCGAAGTCCCTTGCTATGACTGCACTTTAGACTGTACTGACGGATGTTGTCTTGAAGGATACAAGAAATAATTGACCTTTCCTCAATAGAGCAATAAACTTAAAGGCATGGATCTTCAAATTGCAATTTTCATAAACAAACTTTTGGCAGGAACTTTTTTGGACTCGTTTACAGTATTGATCAGCGACAAATTTTTCCTGATAACTTTATGGACACTCTTATTGGTTATTGCCTTTATCTTAGACAAAAAACACCGTTATACCATTCTGATAGCGATAGTAATTTCAATAATCGTACATTTTTTAATAAATGAATTATTTTTCAAAGAATTTTTAGAATATTTCACGAATTTGCGTGCCCGCCCTTACCTTGCATATCCGGACATGATCGCCGCACTTGGGAATAAATCCACAGACGCATCATTCCCTTCAAGCCACATGTCATTAACAGTAGCATTTATAACAATCCTTGTTTATTTCTTCAGAAAAATCAGACACACTTGGACAATCTGGCTCTTTGGAATTTTACTCGCAATCGCCATGGCATTTTCCAGAATCCATAATGGCATGCATTATCCAACAGACGTCATCGCCGGGACAATTTTAGGGATCGTATATGGAATAATCGGAGTATATACGGCAAAAAGAGTGATGGGATATCGTCCGATTTCGGACGCTTAAAAAATAAAAACTAGTTTAACCTCTAGCTACTCCATCCATTATCACGCCGCGTGTCGCTTTTGCTGTCTTTTTGCTGTATATTCGGACACGCAATTTAATTAACAACTACAGACAAGTTACTTTTAAAAAATTTGGTGGGCGCTGAGGGATTCGAACCC
>CAYHSM010000032.1:0-11812 GCA_964359325.1 uncultured Candidatus Peribacteria bacterium | reverse complement strand
ATCCAGCCAAGGTTTAGTGTTGTTTTCAGCCGCACCACCGGCCGCCTGTGACCCCCTTCTCTACTGCTAATTAAAGCGAGCGGAAAGGGCAGGACCGTGCTCGTCACTGGACAAGCAGCTTCGGTTCGCCCACTCAAGGCGGGGAAACCATCCCTTAGCGAGGACAACAGACAGGAACGAGCGAAGCTCGTTCCTTCCAGTTCTCGCCGCTAAGCAAGATTTTGTTTTTGTTTTTAATTTTCAATGAGCTTTTCTAGGGCCTTGATTCTCAAATAAATATTTCTTTTTTTATTTTTGAAAATCATACCAGTATATCCCTACAAAATTTTTTGTCAAAAAACTAAAGTAGACCAAAACGAGAAATTATAGTCAAATAAATAATCATAAGATGAGGTTTGCATATTCTTATAATTCTTTGTTATACTAAAAGTATCAGGTCCTCGGTGAACCTACCAGAAAAAGCCCCGCCATGGCGGGGCTTTTTGCATTTAGAATTGCCATTTCGTAAATATCCTGATAATGCATATACATGTTCATAGCTCTCGATCTCGAAACCACAGGCTTTAATCCAAATGAAAATAAAATTATAGAATTTGGCGCGGTAAAATTCGATCTGTCAGGCAAAAAAGAAACCCTGCGCTTCTTTGTGAATCCCGGAATTATTCTCCCTCAGCTCATCACTCATATAACAAATATAACCGATGAGGATTTAAAAACGGCAGTTCCTTTCGATCAAAAAACTGAAGAAGTTAAAAATTTCATAAAAGACCTGCCGATCATCGGCCACAACATTCAATTCGATATAAATTTTCTAGAAAGTAACAATATAAAAATCTCAAATCCGACTTACGACACTCAACAATTGGCAAGTATCATAATGCCAAATATGGCATCCTACAGCCTTGAAATCCTCAGCCAAAAACTCAAACTTACGCATCGCGAAAAGCATCGCGCCTTAGATGACTCAATAGCAACAATGGAACTATTTATTAAATTGATAAAAGAATTTGAAAATCTTGACCCGGAAATTTTACAAAAAATCCAAAATCTATCGCAAAAATCAAAATGGGATTTCAAAGATATTCTAGACACAATCAAGCCAAAAAATATCGCTCGAAAAAAGAGCACAACTATTTTAAATCCTCCAAAAGAAACCTCAATAAATCCGGACTATGAAAAAATTCTAAACCAAGAATCCCCAACTTTAATTGAAGCAATACCTCCTTATACCGACTTAATAAAATATCTCGCAACTAAATCTTCTCCTGACACATATATCGCAATCCCATATCATCTTTTTCGTCATATACACAACGAAATTCCTGATACTGTAGCCAAAATCGACTCCCCAACAAATTACGTTTCATTACAAAGACTGGAGGAATTCAGCCAAAAACAATATTTTGAAAATCACGAATTGATCGCTTTATTGAAATACATTATTTGGAAAGAACAAACACGAACCGGACTCTTAAGCGAAGTGGCGCTGTTTCATGAAGAACACGATACGATTTCGAAAGTAAATATTGATGAAAATATTGCAAATCCAAAAGAAGAATTTTTCTTTAAGAAAGCGCTTGAGCAAGACAAGTCATCCCCTGCCCTCTGCACGCATCAATACATTATTGAGAATCCTCCGCAAAATAAAAATCTCATAATAATAGATTTTGAAAATTTCATCCGTTCACTACACAGGAATTTATCGATTTACCTCAAGCTTGAACCAATAATCAGCCTTCTTAAATCGTTGCAGGAGTTACATCCGGAAAATCAAACCGTCCAAACTCTAATTACAAAAGCAACGATTCTTTTTGGACTTCTCGGAATAATTTTTGAAAAATTTAACGATCAAAATATTTTCGCGGCCAGGAGTACTGTCAATGAAACAATTCTCCAAACAAGAGAATGGACTGAAAGCCAAAAAAGTCTAACAAATTTAATAGAAATTTCTCAAGAACTCGTAGAAATAAAAAATGAAAAAACTCTTGGATATCTCTGCCAATGGAAAAACGCATTAAAAGGTCTTCATGAAATTCTGCAAACTCCGAATATAAACACGCATCTTGTTTGGCTTGAAAAAGACCAAAACGCCAACATCGTTTTACGAAAAATGCCATACTCGTTTAAGGCTGAACTCCAAAATATTTTAAACAAAAATAAAAATTATCAAATCATTGATGAAACTTTAGACTTGGAAGATGAAGGCAAATTTATTAAAGAATTTTCCGGACTCCAAGAAAGTGCTTCCGTACAAAAACTCACCAAAAATCGCGAAAATTTACAAATTTTTATAACCAAAGACACGGACGGCAGCGACAAAAACAAAATTCCAAATTTCCTGATCGATTATTACCAAAAAACATCCAAGAAAATCGCTATTATCTTCAGCGCAAAAAGAGATTTGGAATTTATGACTCTCAAATTAAGCCAGGCAAATATGCCTGTATTGCCGCAGCTGGCAGGCTCTCTTGGAAAAATTCAAGAACATTTTTTAAACGAAAAAACCGACAACGAATTGCCGATTTTATTGGTAACTCCATACATTTGGGACAATTTTGAATATCAAAATGAATTCGACACTGTATTTATTTATAAAATTCCTTTTGAACCGCCAAGCGATCCGCATCTTGTTGCGCTCAGCCAAAATTACGAAAACGCATTTATGGAATTGCAAGTCCCCCGCGCGATTATTCAAACAAAAAAAATCATAAACCGCCTCAGTACAAATGAATCAAGCGACAAAAAAATAATAATTTTAGATCCGCGATTAACAACCAAGGACTACGGCAAAAGCTTCATCCGAAATCTAAATGGTATTGCTCAAACAACCATTATCAAACTGCATCAATTATCAAAAACGGCGCAGCCATTTTCCGTTATTCCTTAAGCAACTTGAAACTGGCAAGATAATCATCTTCCTCATCCTCAGTCGGATAACCCCCCGTACTCAGCATTTCAATTTGATAAAGTCTGGTTTTAACTAAATACGTTTGGGCTACAATATAATAACCTTCAGGAGTCACGGCCCTGTAATACAATCCCGGATAATCTTTATAACCATATTCTTGTTCTTCTTCCGCGGCAGTTACTCCAAAAGACCCCAAAGCGCCTTCTTTTTCACCTTTGAGCAAATCCATAGCCTCTTCTTTAGTCAAATCAACAAAAGGCATATCTGAATAAGCAAGCATCAAGGCTTTTTCATCGCTGATTCCATAAATAAATGTTGTCATATTTATACTCCCGGCCTCGGTTTCAACAGGATCAACGGAAACGTCGGGCTTTCCGGGAAAATTAATACTAAAATTACCTTCTTGAGAAGCAAACGCTGCGACTTCGGTAGTCAAAGCCTCCTCTTCGGACTTTTCGGTAAAACTGCAAGAGCTTAATACTGCCACTGCTAAAAACATTAAGGCTATAACCCCGAACTTCTTGGACATTTCCATATTTTTTAAATTAAAGAATGAGGAACGCAAAATTTATTTTCTCACATTTGACTCCGGACAATCAACTCAAAAATCACCCGAGTATTCCTTTTATAAAATATCCGACTCCATAAGCTATGGCAGCAGCAACTCCGCCAATCAACGCCGTCTCAAAACCGCACATTATCCAATGCTTCACGGAAAATTTGGACTTGATTGCCCCGACAACAAAAAGCGCCAACAAAGTAGTAATAATCGTAACGTAAAACATCTGCTGACTGTCGATATTGATAAAAGATTTAAAAGTATAGCCGATCAAAGGTATAAAACCAACCAATACAAAAGAAACAAAAGTAACCAAAGCGCCTTTTACGGGACTGACATTTTCATGCGTCATATTGAATTCATTTCGCATCATAAGATCAACCCATGCCTCGGGATTGGAAGTGATTATTTTCACGGCAGAATCCAAATCTTTTCCTTTAAATCCGTAATTAGCCATAATTTCGCGCACTTCATTCATTTCATGCTGAGTTTTTTGAGTCAAATGATTAAACTCTACCTGCTTTATTTTTTCATATTGCTCCAGCTCGGACTTATCACTTAAATACTTACCAACAGACATGGAAAATCCATCACCAAACAAATTCGCAAAACCCATAATCAAAATTATGGGAACGGAAAGCGAGGCTCCTTCAACTCCGGCCACAACTGCAAAAGTAGTCACGGCGCCATCAATTCCACCATATACAAAATCGGAAATCCAATTATACCCGGTGGCAAATTTATGTTCGTCTATAGTGAGATGAGCATTATCTTTCATGAGTAAGATGAATTATTGCAAAGAAATGGCTTAAAAATCAATCAAATTGACAAAAAAACTATATCGGGGTAATGTCGCACCAACATGAAAAATATACTATCAATAACACGAATAACACGCCGTACATTCTGGAAATCTCATGAATTCCATTGATTTGATATAAACTTACAAATTACAAACGCAATGGCTTCTGAGATTTTCTCCCGGAAGCCATTTTTTATAACTTACTTATCATAAATTTATCATGAAAACCACAACAACTTACAAAAAAATTGCGTCGCATGAAGCAAAAAAGGGCGAATTCAAAAAAGCTGTACTTTTATATTCCGGCGGCCTTGATACATCAGTCATGCTCAAATGGATTCAGGATCAATATGATGCTGAAATCATAGCTCTAACTATAGATATCGGCCAAAACGAAGACTTCAAAAAAATTAAAGAAAAAGCGATAAAGTTGGGCGCAAAAAAAGCCTGTCTTATCGACGCGAAAGAAGAATTTGCAAACGATTATTTATCAAAAGCAATCAAAGCGAATGCTGATTATCAAGGAGGGTATCATCTTTTTTGTCCGCTTGGCAGAGCCATTATTTCCAAGATCGGAGTGGATATTGCGCACAAAGAAAATGCTTCGGTTATTGCTCACGGATGCACTGGCAAAGGCAATGACCAAGTCAGATTCGAAGGCTATACCGTAACTTTGGATCCAAAACTAAAAACAATTGCTCCGGTAAGAGAATGGGCAATGGGCAGGGAAGAAGAATTGGCCTACGCAAAAGAATATAACATCCCGGTATCTCAAACATCCAAAAAAATCTATTCTTATGACGAAAATCTTTGGGGGGACAGTGCAGAAGGTGGAGAAATAGAAAAAATAAGCACAATCCCTCCTCTGGATAAGATTTTAATTAATTGTAAAACTCCTCAAGGCGCCCCTGACAAAGCCGAAATCCTGGAAATTGAATTTACAGAAGGTTTGCCAATAAAGTTAAACGGGGAAAAAATGCCTCTTTGGAAAATTATCAAAACTGCCGGGCAAATCGGAGCAAAACATGCCATAGGAATAACGCATTTGATAGAAGATAGGATTGTCGGACTTAAAGTAAGAGGTATCTACGAAGAACCGGCCGCGGAAATCCTTATTCAAGCCCACAAAAATCTGGAAAAACTGGTTTGCACAAGGGACGAAAACGAATTTAAAGCATCAGTGGATCAAAAATGGGCTTACATGTGTTATGGCGCAAAATGGTTTCATCCGCTCATGTATCATTTAAACGCATACATCGACAGCGTAAACAAAAAAGTCACAGGCACTGTCACGGTTGAACTCTATAAAGGCAAAGTCTCTGTAGTGGCCGCAAAATCGCCATACTCACTTTTTAACGAAAATTTAGCCACATTCATGAAAAACGACCTGTTTAATCAGAACGCTTCCGCGGGATTTATTGAACTATGGAATCTACCGCAAAAAACCGCATACAATTTGACGAAAAAATTGTACCTATAATTATGTCTAAACTCTGGCAAAAAAAAGGCAAATCTCTTCACCCTCTAATCGAAAAATACACTGTTGGAGAGGACTATATTCTGGATAAAAAGCTCATGACTTACGATATCCGGGCAACAAAAGCTCACGCAAAAGGTTTGCAAAAAATCGGTATTTTTAAAGCTCCGGAAATCAAGAAAATAATTTCCATTCTTAATAAACTCGAAAAGGATTTCAAAAAAGGCAGAGTCACCATCCGAGTACAGGACGAAGACTGCCACACTGTAATTGAAAATTATCTTACAAAAAAAAATAAAAAACTCGGACAAAAAATTCACACGGGCAGAAGCCGAAACGATCAAGTGCTCACGGCTATAAGGCTATACATGAAAGACCAACTCAAACTGGTCCGCCAAAAAACAAAGAAACTCGCGAAGGGATTTCTGGATTTTGCGCAAAAATATCAAAATATTCCGCTGCAAGGTTATAGCCACATGCAGCAAGCAATGATTTCAAGTGTTGGACACTATGCTTGCAGTTTCGTCGAAAGTTTACTGGACGATATTGAATATCTCTCTTACGCTTATCAGCATATCAACAAAAATCCTTTGGGCAGCGCCGCAGGCTTTGGAATCCCACTTTTGTTAGATAGAGAAATAACCACAAAAGAATTAAAATTCCGCAAAATACAAATAAATTCCCTCTATTGCCAAAACAGTCGAGGCAAATTCGAGAGCATATACCTTGAATGTCTGGCCCAAATAATGTTGACCTTAAGCCGTTTCGCAACGGATCTTCTGTTTTTTACGTCGCAAGAACTGGATTTTTTCAAAGTAAAAAATAATTTGGTAACGGGCTCAAGTATCATGCCTCAAAAACGCAATTTGGACGCAATGGAAATTTTACGAGGAAACACAGCTGTTATTATCAACAATCAACATCTCATTCAAACCCTTACAAAAAGCCTTATTTCCGGTTACAACAGAGACCTGCAATTAATAAAAAAGCCGCTGTTCGAAAGCACTGATATAGTCTTGGACAGCCTCGACGTTGTTGAACTTTATTTAAAAGGAATTGAGCCGAAAGAAGAATCCATTCTTAAAAAGATAAACAAAAATATTTTCGCAGCGGACCTGGCGATTGAAATGACAAAAAATAAAAAAACCCCATTCAGAATTGCTTACCAAAAAGCCTTAAAATTAGTCAAAAAACAAAAAGTCGACATCCAACAAAATATTAAATCAAAAATAAGTCTTGGAGCTCCGGGAAATCTGGACATTAACTATTACAAAAACCGCATAGCAAAAATTTAACAAATAAACAACATGCTAGTTCTCAAATTTGGAGGAACCTCCGTAGGCTCGCCCGAAATAATCAAAAAAGTTATTAAAATAATTCAAAAAACGGAAAAAAAAGAAGGCCGCATCGCAATTGTGGTTTCCGCTTTCAGCAAAGTAACTGACAAGTTGATAGAAGTTGGAACCCTGGCCGCAAAAGGAGATAAAAATTATAAAAAAATATTTGAAGAAATTAAAGAAAGACATTTGTCTGCGGTAAAAAAATTAATAGCAAAAAACAAATTGGAAAAAATCCTAAAAAACATGCAAAGCGTGATGAAAGAGCTTGAAGATCTTTTGCATGGAATTTTTCTTATCAAGGAAATTTCAAAACGAACACTTGATTTGATAATGAGTTTTGGGGAGAGGCTTTCGGCCTACATAATCAGCGAGGCAATGGACGCGGAATTTTTGGACGCTCGCAAAATCATAAAAACCGATGAAGATTTCGGATCCGCAAAAGTAAATTTTCCAAAAACAAACAAAAATATTCAGGAATATTTTAAAAATCATAAAAAACTGCAAATAATCACTGGATTTATCGGCAGCACTGACAATAACGAAACGTCAACTCTCGGGCGCGGCGGAAGCGACTACTCAGCGGCAATATTCGGAGCAGCTTTAAACGTACGAGAAATTGAAATTTGGACAGACGTGGATGGCATAATGACAGCTGATCCGCGCAAAGTAAAAAAAGCCTTCCCCATCGACAATATCAGCTATGTGGAAGCAATGGAAATGTCGCATTTCGGAGCTAAAGTAATTCATCCTCCGACAATGCAACCCGCTCTCGACAAAAACATTCCGATACGCATTAAAAACACAATAAATCCGGAATTCCCAGGCTCGGTAATAGGCAAGAAAAGCGACAGCAAATTCCCGATAAAAGGAATTTCTTCAATTTCGGATATTGCATTATTACTCGTTCAGGGAAGCGGCATGGTTGGAGTGCCGGGAGTATCAAAAAGATTATTTGGAGCTCTATCGCGGGAAAAAATAAATATCATCTTGATTACGCAAGCCTCTTCCGAACATTCAATTTGTTTTGCAATCGAGCCAAAATCCGCAGAAAAAGCCAAACAACTGATTGAAGAAGAATTCTCTTTGGAAATTAAAACCAATCAAATCGACCCGATAACCATAGAAAAAGATTTTTCAATCATCGCGATAGTCGGAGAAAACATGCGCCACACAAAGGGTATCGCGGGCAAAATATTTTCCGCTTTATCTAAAAACGGCATCAATATTTCAGCGATTGCGCAGGGCTCTTCCGAGTTAAACATTTCCGTAGTAATAGCAAAAACGGATGAAACAAAAGCCTTAAACGCAATACATGACGCGTTCTTTCTGTCAGGCACAAAAACACTAAATATATTTTTGGTTGGAAGCGGATTAATAGGCTCAACATTGTTAAAACAAATACATGCGCAATCGGATTTCTTGCAAAAAAATCAATCCATGGAAGTTAAAGTTATCGCAATAACAAACAGCCGCAAAATGATTTTTAATCCCGAAGGGCTGAATATCGCAAATTGGCAAAAAGAATTGGAACAAGGACAAAAAATGGATTTTGAAAAATTTTTCAATGAAATGATTAATCTTAATTTGCCGAACAGCATATTCGTAGACTGCACTGCAAACGAAGACATCGCAAATAGTTACGAAAGAATATTAACAAAAAGCATTTCAATCGTAACTCCAAACAAAAAAGCCAATTCCGGAACATTCAAAACATACGAAAATCTTAAAAAAACAGCCAAAAAATATAATGTAAAATTTTTATATGAAACAAATGTAGGGGCGGGACTTCCGATTATCGGAACATTGAACGATTTACTTTTAAGTGGAGAAAAAATAATAAAAATCGAAGCTGTACTCTCCGGAACTTTAAGTTACATATTTAATTCATTTAATTACAAAAAATCTTTTAGCGAAATTGTTAAAGAAGCGCGGAAAAAAGGCTACACAGAGCCTGATCCGCGTGACGACCTCAATGGACTTGATGTAGCCAGAAAAATACTGATTTTAGGCCGTGAAACCGGACTGCCTCTGGAAATGAAGGAGGTGGAAGTCGAGAATCTGGTGCCTGAAGATTGCCGTCAAACAAAATCAATTGATGAATTTTTCAAAAAACTGAAAACGCATGACTCTGAATTTGAAAAAAACAGAGCAAAAGCTGCAAGAAATCACAAAAAACTTTGTTACATTGCAACGCTTGAACATGGCAAAACAAAAATCAATTTGAAAGAAATCGACCAAAATCATCCATTTTATTCCCTTTCCGGCAGCGACAACATCATCTCTTTTACAACCAACCATTATTTAAATCGTCCATTGGTTATAAAAGGCCCAGGAGCGGGAGCTGATGTTACAGCCGCAGGAGTATTCGCTGACATAATCAGAATTGCAAATTATTTAACTTAAAAATGAAATTTTACAGCACGAACAAAAAAGCCAAATTGGCGAATTTAAAAAAAGCAGTCATGCAAGGATTGGCTGAAGATGGAGGATTATTCATGCCAACAAAAATTCCTACATTGCCTGGCAAATTTTTCAAAAAAATTCATTCTTTAAATTTCCAGGAAATTGCTTTTGAAGTTGCGAAAACACTGCTAAAGAACGACATCCCCATAAAAAATTTGAAAAAAATCGTATCAGAAAGTATAAATTTTGACGCACCACTGGTGAAAATTATCAATCAAAAAAATCCAATTTATACTTTGGAACTCTTTCACGGCCCGACACTTGCATTCAAAGATTTCGGAGCAAGATTTATGGCACGTCTGATGTCATATTTCTTACAAAATTCAAATAAAAAAATAACGATCTTGGTAGCCACGTCCGGAGATACGGGGAGCGCTGTGGCAAGCGGATTTTTGAACGTAAAAAACGCACAAGTCATCTTACTTTATCCAAGCGGCAAGGTCAGTAAAATTCAAGAACAACAACTGACAACCATGGGCACGAATATAACAGCGCTGGAAGTTAAAGGGACATTTGATGACTGTCAAAAATTAGTCAAACAAGCCTTTACAAACCTGGGATTAAAAACCGCATTTGAACAAACGCACAATTTTTTAAGTTCCGCAAATTCAATAAATATCGCGCGTTTAATCCCACAATCTTTTTATTATTTCTACGCATATTCGCAATTACCAAAAACCACACAGCCGCCAATAATCTGCGTGCCAAGCGGAAACTTCGGCAATCTAACTGCAGGACTGATAGCAAAAAAAATGGGACTACCCATAAGCAAATTTATCGCGGCCACAAACGCAAACGATGTATTCCCAAAATATCTAAAAACCGGGAAATTCAAAGCCAAGCCATCAACAAAAACAATTTCAAACGCAATGGACGTAGGAAATCCAAGCAACTTTGCGCGAATTTTGGAACTCTACAAAAACAATATAAAAAAATTGCGCAAAGACATTTGGTCGCAGAGTTTTTCTGACAAACAAACGAAAAACGCGATCAAGAAAGTGGCGAAAAAATATAATTACATCATGGATCCACACGGCGCAGTGGCCTATATTGGGCTTACGGAATACTTAAAAAAACACCATGAATCACGTAAATCGCCAGGCATTTTCTTCGAAACGGCCCATCCGTCAAAATTCGCAGACATAGTGGAACCACTGATAAAAAAGCCTATTACTTGCCCGAAACGTCTCGCCTTATGTCTTAAAAAACAAAAACGAACAATAAAACTTACTAATAATTTTAACGATCTAAAGTCTTTTCTGTTAAAAGACCTTCGGGCGAACTGGCAAAAGCCATAGATTCTAAATAAGGATTAAAGAATGCTTAAAATTTGACTTAAGCCAGCGAAAAACATACTATTGGGGCCTTTATTTTCTCATAACATACCATGGGAGATGAGCCACAAAAATTTGAATTTTCTGATCAAGAAGCCGGCTTTATAAACGATATTTCTTTAGCATTAAGCAAAATAGACCGTCGCGTCACTGGAAGGGAAGGAGAATTAGCATTTCCTGCCATATTTACCAAAATTATAGAAATATTTAAACAAACAAGAAACGCTGTCTTTCACACCACTGATATAGAAGGACAACACGACCTTCCCATTGAAATAGACTTGTCTCTGGAGACGCCGGAATTAAGATTGGGCATTTCCACGGATAAAAGAGGTTCCCTAGCTAGAACATTCGGTATACATAAAAACGAAATAACAACAAAAATATTAGTCTTAACAAACAAAGGATACCGCATTACAACAGCAAAAGATCTCGATAAACATCGCTTTATAACAGGAGGTACTGTAAATAAATTACGCACAGCTCCGTATGGAATAAGCTCAATCTTGATGATCTCTGGGTTCTTAAGAGAATTTCACCGCCTCCTTCAACAAGCGGCCGGACAGGTCGGGCCAAAATAATTTTGAATAAATGCCTCATCAAAATCCTAATTCTTCCCTTAAACTTTCAATCTCATCCCTCAGTTCCGCAGCCTTCTCAAATTCCAAATTCTGACTGGCAATATCCATCTTATCCTCCAGAACCTTAATAAGCCTCTGCATTTCATCTTTAGGCACTTTTTTAATATCCAATCCCGCGCCGGTTGGTGCCTTCTTTTTCCCGCCAAACTCACTAATATCACGCACAGCCTTTTTAATAGTTTCAGGCGTAATCCCATGCTTTTTATTATAAGTAATTTGCTTGGCGCGACGCCTACTGGTTTCATCTATAGCCTTTTTCATTGCATCGGTAATTCTGTCCGCATACAT
>CAYHSM010000031.1:6975-12185 GCA_964359325.1 uncultured Candidatus Peribacteria bacterium | reverse complement strand
CCTATCCTGGGGCTGGAGAAGGTCCCAAGGGTTTGGCTGTTCGCCAATTAAAAGGGTACGCGAGCTGGGTTCAGAACGTCGTGAGACAGTTCGGTCTATATCTTCCATAATCGCAGGATATTTGAGGGATGTTGCTCCTAGTACGAGAGGACCGGAGTGAACGAACCCCTAGTGTATCTGTTGTCGTGTCAACGGCATTGCAGAGTAGCTATGTTCGGAGAGATAACCGCTGAAAGCATCTAAGTGGGAAACTCTTCCCAAGATTAGATATCCCTATAACCTCCCTGAAGATTACAGGGTTGATAGGCCACAGATGGACGCACGGTAACGTGTTAAGTCGAGTGGTACTAACAGGTGATTGAACTTATTTATTTTACAGAGAACCTTTTCTTTGACTAGTATTTAGTGAAAAAAATATATAAAAGCCATTATCTTGGTAGTTCTAGAGACAGGGGTACACCTGTTCCCATCCCGAACACAGAAGTTAAGCCTGTCTTCGCCGATGTTACTGCAGTTCGCTGCGGGAAAGTAGGGCGCTGCCAAGATAATGGCTTTTATTGTGCCCTTATTCCTCTTTAACCTCTTTAACCTTTTCCTCGTCCGTTTGGATGCTGGTTTTTTCCAAATCTTTTAGTTTTTGATTTCTGGAAGTCATTGGATTGTAACTTTCATAAAAGAGCTCAATTAGCGCCGTTGTGTCCAGTTGTTCTATTTTAAGTCCGCAGTTTTCAAGTTCTGATTGCACGACGTTTACCCTTTGCATAAGCCCTTTTTTGAGATTGTTGAATTCGCTGCGACGTCTTTTAATATCAGAATAACTGTCTTTTGGGGCTAGGTGTTGGAAAAATGAGTAGATCTTTTTTGTTGATTCCGGAGTTTCAGTTCTTCCCGGATCATAAGGAATTATCACGTAAAATTCTTTTTCCATAATATCAGCGTATTCGACCAGGCGTTTGATGTATTGTGCATATTCGTAGGTCTGTTCCTGTAAAAGCTTGTTTTCCTGTTTTTCACCTAATTTCTTTACACTATCTATATATTCATCTATATCCAATTTCTTTGAACGGACAAGTATTTGAATAGGGAACTCCAAAGAATTCAGAAAATTTTGATAAGAATAAATAATGGCATTTTGTTCCTGTTCGGATTTCAGATTAAAATTAATGCTGGATACTTTTAAAACTGCGCGCATGCCACCGTTTTTAAGCACGACTACGTTTTCGCGTATTTCACCGATTCTCAAATGAGTTTGAGTACTGTTTCCCGCTTGGTTGCGGTTATTTTTTCCGGGCGAAATGAAATCTAAAAGTCCCATAAATTTTGTTTTAAATGATTGGCGCCTGTGGCGCTTGATAATTTTGATTTATTAATTTTTTTAATTCTTCTTTTTTTTCTTGAGGTGGCAGCTCGTCAGAGTCCATATCCTTGAGCTCGCTAACTCCGCCTTGGGTATCAAGAGTCTTGGTTAATTCTTCAAGACTTTGTTGAGGCTTTCCCGTATCGGTTGATTTTATTTTTTCAGCCTTTTTTTTGCTTTCATCAAACGGTGGAATAAACGGACAATCCGCCCCCTGAATCCAGACACGTTTTCTTTGGAGTACATGATATTCAATAAAATCCATTAAAAATTCGTGAAACGGTAGACTGTGAATTTTTAAAAAGGCAAAAGCCAAAGTTATTCCTGAAATAATCACTACCGGCGGTAGCCATGTTTCTATCATGTAAGTTTTTGATATGTATATATATGTAGCGTAGGCGAAACCTCCTCCTACGCCGCAAATTATCATCTGTTGCAGCGTTAGCGACCAGATGATCGTATCTTTGCGTTGTACGTCTTGTGGGACTTTGAATTGCATGGATTTTTTGTTACAAGCTCGCGTTTATCTATATATTCTATCATAAAACCCAATGAATTTCAATTGGTGATAGTGCTGAATTTTTGATAGAATTGGCGGCGTTGTAATCAGGAGCTTAATTTATGGACTTATCTCACATTCGCAATTTTTGCATCATTGCTCATATAGATCACGGAAAATCCACTTTGGCGGATCGTTTTCTTGAAATTACCTCGACTCTGAATAAGCGTGAAATGAAACATGGGCAGATGTTGGATACCATGGATCTTGAGCAGGAAAGAGGCATTACAATCAAATTGCAGCCTGTCAGAATGGAATGGAATTATAAAGGCGAGAAATATATTCTCAATCTTATAGATACTCCCGGGCATGTGGATTTTTATTATGAAGTTTCTCGCAGTTTGGCTGCTTGCGAGGGCGCTATTTTGGTTGTGGATGCAACGCAGGGGATTGAGGCTCAGACACTTGCCAATTGTTATATGGCTCTTGAACATAATCTTGAGATCGTGCCTGTACTTAATAAGATTGATTTACCATCGGCTGATGCTCCAAGAAGGGCAAAGGAGATTGAGTCTGCATTGGGAATTCCGGCTGACGAGATTATTTTTGTGTCAGCAAAAGAGGGTACAAATGTTGAAAAAGTTTTGGAAAGAGTAATTGAGCGTGTGCCTGCACCAAAATCAGCCAGCGATAAGGATGAACTTAAAGCGTTAATTTTTGATTCCGTGTATGATATTTATAAGGGAGTGGTGGCTTATGTCAGAGTAAAATCCGGATCGATAAAAAAAGGCGATAAAGTCTGGCTGCTTAATACAAAAAAAGAAGTTGAAGTTTTGGAAGTTGGTTATTTTAAGCCAAAATATCAAGTTGCGAGTATTTTAATGCCCGGAGAGGTCGGATATATAGTTACCGGTTTAAAGGATGTGCGCGAGTCGCGAGTCGGCGATACTGTTTGGCGGGCCGGCACCAGCGGTTTTACTGCTCAAGACGCTAAGCCGCTTGAAGGTTATAAAGTTGTAACACCTTTTGTGTTCGCTGGGATTTATTGTACCGATACTGATGACTATCCTTTGTTGCGTGATGCTTTGGAAAAATTGCAACTTAACGATAGCGCTATTTCTTTTGCTCCTGAGCAGTCCGGCGCTTTGGGATATGGTTTCAGATGCGGCTTTTTGGGATTGTTGCATATGGATATTGTGCAGGAACGTTTGGAAAGAGAATATAATTTAAGCTTGATCGCCACTGCGCCTTCCGTTTCATATATTGTTGTGATGAAAGGGAAAAATGATGTGCATGAAGATAAATTTATTTCCAGTCCTTCGGATTTGCCTGATCCGGCTACCATACATGAGATTAAAGAGCCTTGGGTAAAAGTGGAAATTTTGACTCCGAAAGAGTGTGTCGGCGGGATTATGACCCTGTGTTCGGATAAACGAGGTATTTCCAAAAATATGCATTATATAGATGAGAATAGGGTTATTTTGACTTTTGAATTGCCGCTTGTCTCGATCGTTGTCGATTTTTACGACCAGTTGAAGAGTATCAGCAGCGGTTATGCTTCCATGAATTATGAGCATTTGGATTATAGGGTTGGAGACTTGGTAAAGCTTGATATTTTAATTGCCGGTGAAAAGGTGGATGCTCTTTCCTTGATTGTTCACAGAAAAGACGCTTTTTATGCCGGAACCGCTTTGGTAAAGAAACTCAAAGAGCTTATTCCAAAACATCAATTTGTTATTCCTTTGCAGGCTGCCATTGGCGGAAAAATTATCTCGCGTGAAACAATTTCCGCTTACAGGAAAGATGTAACCGGATATTTGTATGGAGGTGACGTAACTCGTAAGAGAAAACTTTTGGAAAAACAAAAGAAAGGCAAGAAACGCATGAAAATGATGGGAAAAGTTGAATTGCCGCAGGAGGCGTTTTTGGCGGTGTTGAAGAAGAATAAGTAGGGGCTGATGGAATTTTGCCCTTATTTATGGTATAATTTTAAGATATAAAGAAAGTACTATGCTTAAATTTTTAAAGTGGTTTTTTGGACTGTTTTCGCAATATGTCAGTCCTTTTGAAAAAAAGGTTGATAAATTTTTTAAGTATATTAGGTCTACGGACAGTTTAGCTGCTATCAGAGATAAATTGCTTGAGCTGATGCAGGAAAATTTGATTGTTGTGAATGTTTGGTTGGAAAGAAAATTCAAAGGGTACTTTTATTTAAGTAAAGGAGTGCGCAGGCAGATGTATGCGGATGTGCAGATTATAGTAGCGCGTTTGAATGAATTTTGTACTGCGACTCCGATTAAAGTTGAGGATTTGCGTTTGCTTTTCCAGAAATCCGGCTGGGAATTCCCAAATGGTGATGATCAAAAATTGGTTTACTTATACCAAATAATGCGGTACTTGCAGCCCGGAGTTCATTATCATTACATAAAAACCGCGAGTTTCGGGAAACTTTTGAAAAATCCTGACAAAGAGCAGCTGGAAGGGGATTGTAACCAAATTGTTACTTTGTATATTTATCTTTATTCTTTAAAATTTCCGCTTGATGATTTGAAAATTAAGCTTTTGCCGGAACACGTATGTTTGCATTTCAGGGAAATCGATATTGAATGCACCAATGGCACATTCCAAAAATATACTGAAAATCGTGAGGTTTTGCCTGTTACCGAGATAATTTCCACCAATTTACTTGATCTGCTTGATTTCCGTGAAGATGTGCAAACGATAACACCGGAAGTTATGGTGAAAAGTTCGCAATTGGCTTATGCACTCAGCAGCCTTAAGACTTTGGTAGCCAAGAATCTAGATATCGCTTATCACAATTTGGCTGTTGTATCCATGAACGCGCATAAATTCGATACCGCAATTTATTATTTTTCTTTAGCTAACGATCAGATACAACTAACTGCTGTTTATCGCAATGCAGCGATTTATTATATGCAACAGCATGATTTTAAAAAGGCGGCTTTTTACGCTAATAAAAGTGGAGATACTGAATTAACGCGCAGCATAAAACAAAATGAAGGGGTTGAGCTTTATAATAAGGGGCAAATTGATCGCGCTCTTGAGATTTTTAGTTTTTTGGGAGATGAGAAAATGAAAAAAGCGTGTTATCAGAAACAATATAATGAGTTGGTGACTAAGGTGGCCGGAGTGAAAACCATTGAACAAGCGAAAAGTAAGAAATCCATTTACCAAAAAATGCTTTCTTTGGCTGAAAAAATAGGGGACGACATTTTGGAAAAGTCAGTAAAGGATACGTTGAGTAAAATATAAGTTCGTGTGATTCAATATAGGTCTGATATGTCAAACTGCCGCAATTGTTATAAGCGGCTTTTTTTGTTATAATATAGGGAT
>CAYHSM010000031.1:0-6875 GCA_964359325.1 uncultured Candidatus Peribacteria bacterium | reverse complement strand
TTAGAAAAATAGCGCGAGTCGGTCTTTATGCCATGTTTATGCTTGTTTTTGTGTGGGTGTCAGGACAATTGTTTCTTGAAGAACAGACTGATAAATTGATGGCATCTGTGAAAGATGTTTTTGAGAGTGATGTGGCGCAAAAGGCTCAATTGCAGGAGCTGCATGTTATTTATCCGGATGAGCCCTCCATTCTCGAGCCTACCTTTGCAGATCCATCCACCCGTCAGCGCTTGATTAATATTTATGAGCCTCTTGTTCGTATGGATCGCGATCTCAATTTGCGTCCGGCCTTGGCGCTTTCTTGGGGATTTACAGATGAAACAACATGGGAGTTTAGACTCCGGCCCGATGTTTTGTTCCATGATGAAACTACTTTTGATTCAGAGGATGTTGCTGCGAGTTTAAAGCGAGCCATGAATTATAAAGACTCTGAGATTGTCGGAATTTTGAATTCCATTAAGGAAATTGAAATTGTTGATGATTTAACGATTCGTCTAAAAACTTATAAGCCTGATCCTCTGCTTTTACAGAGACTTTCGCTCGTTTTGATTTTGCCTTCTGAACAAAAAGAAGTTGATGTGCCAATTGATGCGCCGGTTGGAACAGGCTCTTACAGATTTGTTGCATGGACTCCAGGCGAAAGTTTGATATTACAAAGATTTGAGAATTACTGGGGGCCTAAGGCTAAATTTGCTAAGATTTATATGATAGCCGAGCCGGATAAATCCAAGCGTGTTGCCAGATTTGTGAATGGGGAAGCGGAAGTTTTGGATTTTGTTCCTCTTGATGCTGCTGAATATGTTAAAGCCCAAGGTTTTTCATTGTCTAAAATTCCGAGTCTCGAGGTGCAATTTTTAATGTTTAATTTCAAATCAGGGATTTTTAAAGATAAAATCAAACGCGAATTTTTTTCTTTGGCTATTGATACCGAGCAGTTGGTTAAGGCTGTTGGCGGTGATTATGCCAGGACAATAAGTCAGTTTGTCAGCAATGGCATTTTTGGATTTAATCCTGATATTTTGCCGCATGTATATGATTTGACTAAGGCAGGTGAATTGGCGAAAAAGTATGGATTTAAGGGACAGACCGTTACATTCCATTTACCAAAAAATTTGGAGCTTTTGGGAGAACATGTGCGCACTCAGTTAAATAAAATTGGGGTTGATGTGATTGTTTCGTACATGGAAATGGATAAATTGATCGAGAGTATAAATGCAGGAGACGCTGATGTTTATTTTATAGGATTTAAGTCTGAATTGGGCGATAGCGCTGATTTCCTTGATGTTATGGTTCATAGTCAAGGTTCTTTTAATATTGCCGGTTATAAAAATAAAAAAGTTGATAAATTGATTGATGACAGTTTGGTACAAATGAATCCGGAAAGGCGTTTGAAAGATTTGAAGGACGCGATGGAGATTGTTGTTGTGGAGGACGTTATCGGGGTGCCGCTTTTTGAATATGAAAAATTGTTTGCTTTTGATGGTAATGAGCTTGATTTAGAACCGAGAATTGACGGTCTGTTTTATTTTGATGAATTAAATTTCAAATAATTATGAGCATTACCATTCGTAAAAAATTGATCTTTGCGATTTCCACTCTCATGGTGGTGCTTTTTGCAAGCGCCGCGTATGTTTTTGTGAATGAAAAAAAGAAAGAATTATCTCAGGATATTTATCTTAATGTTTTGGCGTTTGCGCGTTTGACAGCGCCGACTGTGGCTTATGATTATGATTTGTATTTGGCTCAAAACAGTTTTGTTTATTTCAACAGGGAATTGGCTGGAATTTTTAAACAAAATGACGATGTCGGAGCGATTTCCGTGGTTTCTTATGATGGAAAATCTTTGTATGATTCGACTGTTGATGTCGGTAAAAAATATGAAGGTGAAGTACGCAGGGTTGATGATAAAAATTTGCTCGAGCAATTGAAATCCGAAAATATTTCTTTAAAGACCGCTGACGGACAAGTTTTATATGTTAAATATAATTTGGGTGGAGATTTTGATTATGTTGATAAAGATGAACATCGAATTGATCCGCTCAAGGCAGGCACTTTGCTTGATTATTTACTTATTCCCGCCAATGAAAAATATTCAGTAGTTTATAAATTCGATTATCATAATTTGAATGAGAGGGTTGATAGAATGCGCATGAGAATCATATATTTGGCGCTCTTTGGCATTATGCTCGGTATGATTTTGTCTTTTGTGATGTCTGCGCAAGTTACCAAACCTATTGCTGAGTTGGTTGAAGGCGCAGGGAAAATCGCCAAGGGAGATTTTAGCGCGCGAGTGAATATTAAGACTCGTGATGAGATGAGTTTTCTTGGCAAAGCGTTTAATCAAATGGCGCAGGATTTGGAAAAAAGCATTGAGGCTAAGGTTTATAAAGAAAGAGTTGCCCATGAACTTAAACTGGCTGCTGAAATTCAAGATCAGTTGATCCCGGATCAAAATGAAATTCCAAAAATCGAAGGTATTGAAATTGCAGCCGGTCTTATTCCGGCTGAAGAAATCGGTGGAGATATTTATGATTTCTTTAAATTGGATGATAAGCGTTTGATGATGTATTTGGGAGATGTGACTGGACATGGTGTGCCTGCGGGAATTATCAGTTCGATTTCCAGCGCTTTGTTTTACGGCTATTCCATCGAGGCTGATTTGAAAAAGATTTTATTGCAGGTGAATAGGGTGCTTAAGGCCAAAACCATGCCGACAATGTTTTTGACGCTTTGCTTGATGCAATGGGATGTTTCGCTTAAAAAGTTTACTTATTCAAGTGCCGGACATGAGAAGATTTTGCATTACAGCGCCGGCACCAAGAAGTCCGAATATACGCCTGCCGGAGGTATTGCTTTGGGAATGTTGCAAGATATTTCAAAGCATATAACGGTTCAGGAAATTGATTTTAAAACCGGTGATTACCTGGTGATTTACAGCGATGGTATCCCTGAATGTTGGAAGAATTCAGATGAGCTTTATGGCCCTGAAAGATTGAAATCAGCTATGGAGAGATTTGCTGACTTGGAAAGCCCCGAAGCTGTGATGAAAGCTATTTTGGCGGATGTAAAAAACTTTTCTGCAGGCTATAAGCAGATGGATGATATTACGATAATGGTGATTAGGAGGGTTTAAAGCCACCTTAACTTAGTTGTTTTTTGTTTTCAGGTTCTTTTATGTAGTTTTTATTGGAAATTATAGTTCTGCCAAGTTCTTTTTCAGTTTCTTTCCTTGCGTTTCCTGCAATATTGCCTCCTCTTTTTGCAACTTGTTTGTTTTTATCGAAAGTTTCCGGTTTTTCTTGCTTGGATATCTCTGTCGTAACTTTTTCACCGAGCATGTTGAAAATTAATTCCAGGCTTGTCATATGATCTCTCAGGTTTTCACGTTTCAGATTTTTATGTTTTTTGTATTGATTTGGCGTCATGTCAAAAGTTGCTTTGGAAATTTCTGCCGTTAAAATGCTAAAGTCCCGCCCTTCTTTGATTTCTCTCTCTTGCCATTCTTCAGTCAACCCTTCGCGTATTTCAATTCCATGCATTCTTTTTTCAATCCAGTCGTCAGAATATCCTTTGGCTTTATAGAGCGCTCTGGTTCTTTTTGCCCCTAATTCAGGATTTTCGATCTCCTGCACTCTTTCATATCCGACTTTTGCCAGCCATCTTTTGAATGGTTCGGCCTTTGGAGATGGGATTGATTGGATAATGCGGAAAATACCTTCCGTGTTGGCGCATATTTGATCGCGGATTTTTCCGTCTTCCGCTACCAGTGGCAACCTATGGACAAATTGTCCATAGGTTGATTTTAATTCTTCGTCACGTTGTAAAATTTTATTAAAATATTCCCTTGGATTCTTGCTTTCAGTTAAGACATCCACAACGTCGTAAACCGAGAACCACCATTCGTTTTGATAAATAGTTTTGCGAATTTCTTTGTTTTGGAATAAGGCGATTCTTGTTTCATTTTGTTGGTTCATATTTTATAGTTAATTTTTGTAAATTAAGTATAGGTGAGTGTGTACTCACCGTCAAGGGAAAATTTTCAGAGAAATTAATTATTACTGCTACCTTCGATAGGCGTGGTATGCGTTTTTTGGTCAATAGCTTCGCACACCGTCGGCGTGTATGCGATGTACGATGGCACACTTAAGCTACTCTTGCTGATTTAATTCTATAAATGGGTGTCTTTTAAGTTTATCTAGATTTCCCAAAAAATCCTCTGTTAAATGAGTGGAATATTTTGAGGCAATAGTGTCACATTCTTTTTTTGTTTCTTCTGCAAGGATAATAAGCCAATCCAGCCAAGACATTTTTTTAATACGATTAGAGGTCGCTTCTGGGTCAAAAAAATATCCGATGTGGTGAGCTATTTTCTTATTAAGAAGACCATCTAGATTTTTAATGTTAAGCTCATCTAAATCCTTTTGCTTTGAACAGCTAACAAATATTGCAATGAACGTGCTTATGTATTTGTCGCAAATTCTTTTCAGATCATTTCTAGCCAAGTTTCTTAATTTTAAGGATGGAATATAAATTTGAAGAATATAAAAAATAACAGCCGCAATGACTGATACTGAAACACTAAAAACGAATAACATAATTTCTGATCCATATTTGAATAGCTTAGGTATCCTGTTGGTAAAAATATAGAGTCCAGATACTGTCAAAGCAGCAATTAGTAAGGCTGTTATTTTTTTCTCTTCTTTTATAAATTTTAGCATTTTTATTGCGAGCTTAAGTGTGCTTTCGTACAACGTCTCGGGCTAGCCGATGTTTGGCGGTGGTACAATTTGCGTGTCAGCGCCCACCACTGCCAAATTTGGGTGAGCGAGCTAAAACTTTTTATTCCCATGGGATATTAGGGACTTCAAAATAAAGTTGAGATTCAGTATTGTCCAGCCATTCAATATTGGCAATTTGATAGGAAGGTTTCTTTAAATCATTAGAATCTGTAATTTTACCTCGCGGTCTTGCGTAAATGATTCTCTTATAATCTTTTTCATATGTTCCTATGTTTATATCTATGTATGATTTAATGTTTTTGAAAAAATCTGCCATTGTTTTGAGGTTTAAAAATTCAATTACTTCTACTTTGCTACCATCGTATGCTTTTACGCTCTTCTTTATGAATTCCATGTTTTGTTGGTTAGTTTTTAGCTTGCGAACCGGCTAGCCCGTGTTGTAGGATGTGCCGCGCGAAAAGGAAATGGTTTTGCTGTTCTCTTAATATAGAGCGGATGTTTCGGACTGCCAAGTTTTGTTATTTCTAGGCAATGGGGAGGTTTTATTTCGGATAAAATCTTTAATACCTCTCTATCTCTATTTAGAAAATTACCGTGATTTCCCCAAGCAACGACAACTGATTTTGATTTGTGAGCATATTTTTTTATATATTTATTGTTCTCTTCTCCTATTGGATTTTTACTTTCTTTTAATTTTTTTGGACTTTTAGTTCTATATGCGAACAAATTAGTCACATATAATCCGCCAAATTTTAAATTTTGTGCAAATTTTATACAGGCTTTTATTGTCGGATCATCAATTTTTTCATCTGCTGTGCTGGGATTTAATAGTACAAAATTTATGAAGTTGTCGTTGCTCTTTCCCCATTGCCGTGAAAGCATATATCTGTAAATTCTGTTTTTGTCGAAAACTGCGTTCTTTATCATTTTTGTTATCTTTAAATAAAAGCGGCATTTCGTACAACTACTGCTTATCCAAATTCTGTGTCCCTACACCTTAATCCCCGGTACTGCAAAACTCAGACACATCTTTTTCACTTCTTCCGCAACTTGTTTGTGCATTTCCAGGTTGTCTTTGTTTGATAATATTTGGTGCATCCAATTTGCGATTTTTTCCATTTCCGCTTCCTTCATGCCTCTTGTTGTGGCTGCCGGGGTGCCTATTCTTATACCGCTTGGTTTAAGCGGTGGATTCGGATCGTCGGGAATCACCTGTTTGTTTACCGTAATGTGAATTGTATCCAGCAGTTGTTCCGCTTCTTTCCCATTAATTCCAAAACTTTGTATCGTATCCATAACCATCATGTGGTTGTCCGTGCCATTCGTTACAAGTTTCATTCCTTTACTCATTAATTTTTCCGCGAGGAATTTTGAATTTTTCAGCACTTGTTTCGCGTATTCTTTGAATTCAGGTTTTTGGGCTTCTCCAAGCGCAACGGCGATTGCGCATATTGCGTTCATGTGCGGTCCTCCCTGCAGTCCGGGGAATACGGATTTATCAATAATCTCCGCGTACTGCTTCTTGCACATAATCATTCCGCCGCGAGGCCCTCGTAAGGTTTTATGAGTTGTTGTTGTGACGATATCAAATCCATAATCAAAAGGATTTCTCATTTCATTTGCGGCGACAAGTCCGCCGATATGCGCGATATCCGCCATTGTTATGGCTCCGACTTCATCAGCGATTTTTTTAAAATCTCTGTAATCGTAATCTCTCGGATAGCTTGTGTATCCGCAAAGAACTATCTTGGGTTTTGCTTCTTTTGCGACTCTCATCAATTCATCAAAATCTATTTTGCCTTCATTCTCCGGATGAGTTTTGTAGCGCACAAAATTATAAAGTTTTCCCATGTGACTTACCGGATGGCCGTGAGTGAGATGTCCGCCATGGCTTAAATCCATTCCCAAGACAGTGTCTCCGGGTTTCAAAAACGCAAAATATACAGCTTGATTCATAGGACTGCCCGATAGAGGTTGGACGTTTGCATGTTCCGCTCTAAACAACTCTTTGGCTCTTGTGCGCGCTACTTCCTCAATAATATCCGTGTTCTGATTGCCTCCATAATATCTTCTGCCCGGATATCCTTCAGCATATTTATTTGTAAAAATCGAGCCGTTTGCTTCCAAAACCGCAGC
>CAYHSM010000030.1:0-12251 GCA_964359325.1 uncultured Candidatus Peribacteria bacterium | reverse complement strand
TGTAATTAATAAATACGGACGCGACAATGTCGCGCAAATCATTACTTTCGGGACAATGGCTGCAAAAGCCGCAGTGAGAGATACCGGCAGGGCTCTTGGATATCCATATGCGGAAGTTGATAAATTGGCAAAAAATCTTCCGGCTCCCATCTTTGGCAAGCATATTCCTCTTAATGTTTCCGTTAATGAAGATCCGACGCTGAAAGATATTTATAAAAAAGACGAAAGAGCTAAGGTTTTGTTGGATTATGCGATCAGGCTGGAGGGTACTGTGAGACACGCCGGCACTCATGCGTGCGCGGTTGTGATCTCGGATGAGCCTTTGATAAATTATACCGCTTTGCAGTATGGAGCGTCCGGCGGCAATGAAATTGTTACCCAGTATTCAATGAAGCCCATTGAGGAATTGGGCCTGCTTAAAATGGATTTTTTGGGGTTAAAGAATCTGACTGTGATTGAAAATGCCGAGAATATTATTAAAGCTACTCGTGATGAAAAAGTTGATATTAATAGCATTACGCTGGATGACAAAAAAACTTTTCAATTGTTGCAAAGAGCTGACAGTACAGGTGTTTTCCAGTTGGAGTCCGCAGGAATGAAGCGTTATCTAAAATCTCTCAAGCCTACGAAGTTTGAAGATATTGTGGCAATGGGCGCTTTGTACAGACCGGGCCCTATGGAATGGATACCGACGTATATAAAAGGTAAACATGATCCCGGGTCAGTTCATTATTTACATGATTCGTTTAAATCGATTTTGGAACCCACGTATGGCGTAGCGGTATATCAGGAACAGATTTTGCAAATAGACAGAGATTTTGCGTGATTCTCTCTCGGGGAAGCTGATCTTTTGAGAAAAGCCGTAGGTAAAAAAATCCCTTCTCTTCTTGAAAAACAAAGAGAAAAATTTATTGAAGGAGCTGTAAAAAACGGGCATAAAGAAAAATTCGCGACTGAGGTATTTGAGAAAGTGATTGAGCCTTTCGCCGGGTATGGTTTCAATAAAGCGCATGCGGCCTGTTATGGCTTGATTGCCTATCAAACGGCTTATTTAAAAGCTCACTACCCTATTGAATTCATGACTGCTCTGCTTTGCAGCGACGCGACAAACACGGATCGCGCAGTTTTGGAAATTAAGGAATGTAATGAAATGGGCATTGATGTTTTGCCGCCCGCAATAAACGAGTCTCTTTCCAATTTTACTGTTGTTGATAAAAAAACAATCAGATTCGGGCTGCTGGCTATTAAAGGGATCGGAGAGGGCGCTATCGGCGAGATAATTAAAATAAGGGAAGCTCATGGGAAATTCAAATCATTGGAAGATTTTGCAAAACGCGTTCCGGCCCACATTCTCAATAAAAAATTAATCCAAGCTTTGGCTTACAGCGGGGCTTTGGATGAGCTTGGCGATCGCAACCAAATCGCAGAAAATTATGAGGAGATAAGCAAATATGCGAAATATTCACAAGAAATCGCGAGTAACGGCCAGACTGATATTTTTGGAGCCTTGGGCGATGATTCTCAAAAAGCTTGCAAGTTTAAAATGAAAGATGCGGCTAAGGCCGCAAATATGCAATGTCTGAAATGGGAAAGGCAATTCTTGGGAATGTATGTTTCCAGTCATCCTTTACGAGGGCTTAAGAAATATATTTCCAAAAAAGCCCATTTGATTGGTGAGCTTAATAAAAAGCAGATTGGAAAAAATGTGAAAATTTTGGGACTTGTAACCAATTTACGAAAAATTCTGACTAAAGCCGGCGGTTATATGGCTACTTTTGTTATTGAGGATATCAGCGGGAAGGTTAATGCGGTGATGTTTCCAAAGATTTTAGTCAAATACGGTTCTGAGCTTGTTGAAGACCAAATTGTCGGAATAAACGGGAAATTGGATAATAGGAGAGGCCAATATCAAATCATGTGTGATACAGCTAAGATTCTGTCTCTTGAGACCATGATTGAAAATGCCAAGAAGCAGGATATTTTTAAACCTGAAGATAAATCCGATATCGGAGTTAGACTTTTAGATGATATTTTGGCTGAAGATGATGAGCCTATTGAGACTGAGAATGTTACGGAGAAACCGCTTGATGAATTACCGCATGAAACTTTTTTGATTGAGATCCCTTTATCCATGCCTCAGGATAGAATGAAGGATTTAAATATTTTGTTGCAAAATAATAAAGGGGACACTCCGGTTGAATTGATCTTATCTTCTGCAAATAAGCGTATAAAATTGCCTTTTGGCATCAAATTAAGCACCGGGCTTAAATCCAGCATCCAAGAACTTGTAATTTAGATGTTGAAAAAAACGTTTTTCTTCTTTAAGATTGGTAGGGAAAATATTTCTTTATTTATTTTATGTATCGAACGCATACTTGTAATGATTTAAGTAAGAAGGAAGAAGGTAAAGTTGTGACATTGTCCGGCTGGGTACATCGCCGCCGCGATCACGGAGGGGTTATATTTGTGGATTTACGCGATCGCTACGGGCTGACTCAAATTGTTTCCGATCCTGTAAATCATAAAAAAGCGCATGATGCCATGAATGACGTGAGGCATGAATTTGTCATCCAGGTTTCGGGTAAAGTGCGCTCGCGTCCCGATGGCCAAGCAAACAAAAACCTTACTACCGGAGAGATCGAAGTGCTGGTAACCGATGTGAAAATTTTAAATTCCGCAAAGACTCCCCCATTTGAAATTGATCAGGAAAATGAAATCGCGGAAGAATTGCGCTTGAAATACCGCTATTTGGATTTGCGACGCGAAAGATTAAAAAATAATATTTTTTTGAGACATAAAATCATTAAATTTATCCGCGATTTTCTGGACAAGGAAAATTTTCTGGAAATTGAAACTCCGATTTTGATAAAAGGTACGCCCGAGGGAAGTCGTGAATATCTTGTGCCATCACGTTTATATCCAGGAACATTTTATGTTTTGCCGCAATCTCCGCAACAATTAAAACAATTGCTCATGGTTGCGGGTTTTGATCGTTATTTCCAAATTGCCAAATGTTTTAGGGACGAGGATCAGCGCGGAGATCGTCAACCGGAATTTACTCAACTTGATATGGAAATGTCCTTTATAGACATGGAAGATATTATGGATTTAAATGAGAAATTGATGATGGATGTCGTGAAAAAATTCGCTCCGGGTAAAAAAATTAAAAAGACACCTTTTCCTGTTCTTACATATCATGAAGCAATGAATACTTACGGCAGTGATAAGCCGGATTTGCGTTTTGACATGCCTATTACAGACATTTCAGACATAGCTGAAAAATGTGAATTTGAAATATTTAAATCAGTCGCTACAAGCGGCCACGCCACGGGCGGGCAAGGAGGCGCAGTTAAAGCCTTGTGTGTTTCAGGCGGAGCTAAATTCACACGTAAAGAGATTGATGAATTTACTGAAGTTGCAAAAATTTATAAAGCAAAAGGCTTGGCCTATATAGTTGTTGAAAAAGACGGACTTAAATCCCCTATTGTAAAATATTTCAAAGAAAACGAGTTGAAGGAAATTTTAAAGAGATGCGGAGCAAAGGAAGGAGATATTATATTTTTTACAGCTGACAAATTTAAGATTGCATGCGAATCTCTCGGGCATGTCAGATTGGCAATTGGCGCAAAGCTTGGCCTTATTGATCCAAAACTTTTTGCTTTCTGCTGGATTAAAGATTTTCCAATGTTTGAATTAAATGAAGAAACCGGCAAATTGGACGCTGTGCATCATCCTTTTACTTCTCCCAAAAATTTTGAAGATTTGGATAAAAATCCTGCGGACTCTCTGGCAAAAGCATATGATATCGTACTAAACGGCAGTGAGATTGGAGGAGGATCAATTAGAATCCACGATTGCAAAATTCAAAAAAAGATTTTTGATATTCTTGGAATATCCGATGATGATGCGGAAAGACGTTTCGGTCATATGCTTGAGGCTTTTCAATATGGAGCTCCTCCTCATGGCGGTATAGCCTGGGGACTTGATCGTTTGGTAATGATTTTTGCGAACGAGCCGAATATTCGTGAAGTTATAGCTTTTCCAAAAGATTCAAAAGCCAAAGATTTGATGCTTGGCGCGCCTTCGGAAATGCCAAAAGAGCAGCTTAAAGAATTGCACGTGAAGATTGTTTAAAAATGATTTTTATGTTATAATTTAAAGAACTATAAAGCGTTTTTTAATGATGAAATGGCTCTTAATCAGTTTGGTTATCCTTGGAATTGCGGCTTTTATTACCGCTATTCTCAAGTATATCCGTTACAGAAGAAATATTGAGAGAACTTTTAATATGGTTTTTTTGGATATAAGAGTGCCAAAAAAAGAATCCAAAGAAGATCGTGAAGTTGAGGGTGAGCAATTTTCAAATCAAAGAGATTTCAAAGAGATTATGGGAGGTATAATGACCCAGTTTTTTGAATCTCTGCACAGTATTTATATTAAAGAATGGTATAATGTTTTTACGGCGCAGGATTTTTTGTCTTTTGAATATGCGGTTTTGGATTCACAAGTGCATTTTTTCCTGGTGTGTCCAAGGGCGCTTTTACCGATTGTGGAAAAACAACTTACGGCTTTTTTCCCTGAGGCTTATGTGGAACAAATTGAAGACTATAATATTTTCCAACCCGACAGCGAGGTGGTTTCTTGTTATATAGTGCCGCATAAAAGTTACTCATATTCAATAAGGACTTATCTCCACATGAACGCTGATCCGATTAACGCGATTATTAATTCCCTATCCAAAATCAAACCCGATGAAGGAGCTGCTGTCCAAATTATGATTCGTCCCAAAAAAGACGGCTGGCAGGAAAAGGGTCGCGAGTTGGCCAGTGAAATTTTTCAACATAAAAATCACAGTAAATTTCAATGGTATAATCCGATAACCTGGTTTGCTGTAATGTTTGAATTGATTTTTCATGGAGAGAAGACTGTTTTAAATATGGATAAAGATGGGGTTTCCACCAGGACAACTCCTATTACGGATGAAGAGGTTAAGGCTATGGAAGAAAAAAATTCGCGTTCCGGGTTTGAAACCATTATCAGACTTGTTTCGGCTGCCAAGACAAAACATGAGGCGCATGTAAATCTAGTATCAATGCGCGGCGCTTTCAATCAATACAGCACAAAGCACGGCAATGCCCTTGAATACACTCATTGGCATAGAAATAAGGGACTTGTAACAAATTATATTTTCAGAAATTTCCGCAGAGGTTTTAACCAATGGGCTACAGCTGTAAAAATGATTTTATCTTCCGAGGAATTGGCAAGCATATTCCACATTCCAAATATCAGATTTAACAAATATCCATCTATTGCCTGGCAAAATTTCAAAATGGCTCCGGCTCCTCCAAATATTCCAACCGAAGGCATTTTGCTTGGCTATAACATCTATCGTGGTGAGAAAAAGGAAATCAGAATGAAAACCGAAGACAGGTTCCGACACTTTTATGTTATCGGGCAAACCGGTACCGGTAAAACATCTATTTTGCAGGTAATGATCAGGCAGGATTTGAAAAACGGGAACGGGCTTTGCGTGATTGATCCTCATGGAGCTTTGATTGAGGATATTTTGCCGTTTATTCCAAGGCACAGAGCTGATGATGTGATTTATTTTGATCCATCCGATATGGAGCGCCCTCTTGGCATCAATATACTTGAAGGAGACACTTGGGAAGAAAAAGAGTTGGTTGCTCTGGATGCCATGAATATCATGATTAAGTTGTTTGATGAAGAGGTGTTTGGTCCACGTATCCAGGATTATTTCAGAAACGGTTGTTTGACTCTCATGTCCGATCCTGCCGGCGCTTCTTTGACTGACATGGTCAGACTGTTTACAGATGATGATTTTGCAAAAGTTAAACGAGCGCATGTGACAAATCCCATAGTCGCCTCGTTCTGGGATCACCAAATGGCAAAAACCGGAGCAAGAGAAAAACAGGAGATGATCCCCTATTTTGCAGCTAAGTTTGGTCAGTTCGTGACAAATACTATGATGAGGAATATCATCGGTCAAACAAAATCAGCTTTTGATATCGGTAAAGCGATGCAGGAAGGGAAAATTCTTCTTATGAATTTGTCCAAAGGTACTGTTGGTGAAATTAATTCCAAACTCCTTGGTTTGATTATCGTACAAAAAATTCAAATGGCTGCGCTCAAACGTCAAAAAATTCCAAAAGATCAGCGCAAAGATTTCTTTTTGTACATTGATGAGTTCCAAAATTATGTTACGGAAAGTATTGAATCTATCTTGTCAGAGGCCAGGAAGTATCGTCTCGGCTTGAACATCGCTCACCAATATTTAGCACAATTGGAAGAAAGCGGCGGAACTTCAGCCAAGAAGAAAGCCAATTTAAAAGACGCGGTATTTGGGAATATCGGGACAATGATGTGTTATAAAATCGGCGCGCAGGACGCTGAGCACATGGCTAAAGAAATGGCGCCCGTGTTCAGTGATCAGGATTTGATCAATATTGATAAATATAAAGCTGTAATGAAACTATCCATTGATACGCAGCCGAGTCGACCTTTTAGTATCACTCCTGTGAATCCTTATACGGAAGAAGGCGACAAAGAAGCTGCCGAGGCCTACAAGCAACTTTCCAGGCTTAAGTATGGAAGGGATAGAGATTTTGTGGACAGGGAGATTTTGAGGAGAATAGGGGTGGCGTAGTCTTAGTATTAATGTAAAAATATCAATGGGATACGACAACAATGATCTCGGACAAGAAGGACGGCATTATATTGAAGGATATATTCATCCAGAGTTATTGTCATTTGTAGAGGATCCAAAAACCCAAGAATTTGTTGCGAAATTTTTCAAGCCGGGACAAGTAAAAATACAGAAAGGAATAGGCGAACCAGTTTCAATCGAATACCAAGAAAAACTCTTAAAACTTCTCCCATGGGTTTTAACGCAAATGTGCACAGATGAAATCCCAGTAAATCCACCAGCGGAACAACCAATATCTCAATTAAGAGACGCCTACTCAAACACCCCAAAACCGGAACACATCACGGAACTATTAAGACCCGAAAGACTGGGAACCCCACAAGTGCAAAACCAAATGAGATACCTGACAAGCTGTGATGGGAACAGATACTTGCTGCAATTCGGCTACAGAATATGGGGGAAACTGGCAAGAAAAGTAATGACAACAACAGGTTCAGCACATGAAATGATCCACCCAATAAAATCTTTACAGTCATACACCGGATTAATCATCGGGGATCCAGCCCTCAACCCAAATTCATACATCGACCTCATGAAAATATCCAATCACATAAGCATATTGGACGTAATTGAACTTATGTTTTACGAAATAGACAACGGATTAGTGGAAAAAAAAGATTTTGAAGAAATCCTCGCGCTAGCGAGCGGGAATCTACAATTTGCAACTCATCTCAGAGAATTTAAGGATATGACTTCACTCTTGGTTCACCTCCCCTTAACAGAAACACTAATTTGCGGCCCATTAGAATTAAGTCAGGGAGAAATCGTAGACATCCTCGCGCTAAAATTCGCCACAGGCAAGTTTGACAAAGAAGCTATCAAAACAACAAAAATGTTACTCGAAACAGACGGATATGAATACGCCCAATCAGCTATAAGAACACATGATGGGATAATGGCCTTACTTGAACAAGATGGAAAAACATCCCAATTATCAGAGGAAGAAGCTGCAAGAGAAAAGGCCCGCGCAGATCTGCAGATAGATATTGGGGAACACATGAGAGGCGTGTACGCAAAATTAGACAAAGATAAAATTGCTGCCACCATCAGCGCCGAAAAAGAAAACCCTCCACCAACAGTGGTAACCATCCAAAATTTCAATCTTGAAGCCTGGACTCCGAGAAACGACGACGTTATTATCCTAAGACCAGCCGAAGATAAACCAAAGCCAGACGATGACGATGACGATGACGGAACCCTAAAATCTCGTCTTCAGTAAATTACGTAGTTTGTATATCTGAATATTAGATCATATTTTACAGACTTGCGCAAGGCATCATGAAAGCTCAGGTTGTCTTTTTGTGCTATAATTATTTGATAAAAATTAAAAAAAATAAAAACAAAAATGAAATATCCAAACAAAAAATTTATTTTAATAATTGACCTGTTGTTGCTGATGGCAGCTACTTTGCTTACCAGTCCATTTAGCGCTGCAGGTCATGATTCCGCTTTTGCTGATGAGTTGAGCGATATTGCCAACCTTTACACCCGCACTTTTACCATTTCCGCTTATTATTCTCCTTTGCCTTGTCAAAATCGTTATGTGACAGGCAGTTACGGCGGAGATATAAGATTAAACGGCGGTGGCAAAAGAGGCGCGGATGGCACGTCTGTTTATCCGGGCATGGTTGCAGCTCCAAGAAGTTATAATTTTGGAACCAAGATGGATATTCCCGGGGTTGGAATTGTGGCTGTGCATGATCGTGGAGGAGCAATTGTGGCCAGCAACAATTCAAACTATTACGACCGTCTCGATATCTGGATGGGCTACGGGGATAAAGGACTTGCCAGAGCTTTGAATTGGGGAAAAAGAACTATGGAAGTCGTGGTTTATGGCGTTAACGATTCTATCCAAGAACAAGTTGCCTTAGGTGACTTTTCTCCTGAAGAAGCTAATCCTAATACATGTACTTATGTTGCTAATGCAGTTGTTAATACCCCAAGCGAGCCGATAGTCACTTTAGCTTCAGTCACTCCAGTGCCTCCTTCAGCTCCCACTGAAATCTTTTTGGATACTGATTTAAAACTCGGTGATTCCGGGGATAAAGTCGCTGCTTTGCAAACTCAATTAAAAAAATTAAATCTATACCGTACTGAAGTAACCGGTAATTACGGTGAAGTTACCAAGCACGCGGTTTTTAAATTCCAACAAATCCAGGGACTTGTTATGGATGAAAAATCACCATACTCCGGAGTGTTTGGGCCAAAAACAAGGGATGGCTTGAATGAACTCGTTGCTTCTCGCAACTATAATAATATTAAAATAGCCAAGGCTACGGATGATTATAAAACCGTTATGTTGGCAAAAGCTGAAATGGATCGTCCAAAAAAGCGTCTTTTAACCGCTGAACTAAGATATGGGACGCGCGGACCGGAAGTCGCTGAATTACAAAAATTCTTAAAAAGTCAGGGATTTTTTGAAGGCGCGCTTATAACTCAATATTATGGAGTGGTAACCAAAGAGGCTGTTTTAAAATTCCAAAAAGCACACAATATAATCAACTCCGAGACCGATACCGGAGCCGGACATGTGGGACCTGCGACTTTAGAGACTATAAACACTCTTTCCTAATATTTTAACGAATTCCTTTTCAAGCTTTTCAATTTCTTTTTCCGTTTTCAGAACAAGCTCCATATCATCTTTCGGAGTAAAGTTACGTTTTCTCCCTTCTTCAAAGCGTTTTTTTAAGTCTACGACTTTATCGTGATCCACTCTTTTGTCAGCGTAATATAGAATTTTTTCTTCCCATGTTTTTAATTTCCAAATTGAAAAAAATCCATGGCCTGCAATTAACTTTGCGATTTTATACTCGCCTTTTTGACGCATGACACGAGCCATTTCTTTTTCATGACAATCAACCAGTCTCAAAACATCATGCAGCAAAGCAGCGTTCTGCAAACTATCAATATCAATTTTAAAACCTTTTTTCATCAATCCTGATGCCAAAAATTCGCACACATAAGCTACTTTTTCCATATGGGCAATAATATGTTCAGGAACGCAAAACTCCGAATAAATTTTAAAAATATCTTTTTTTGTCATAAATCAATTGTTATTTCTCTACTATTTTCATCCAGATATTTAAAATGAACATCAATACGATTACCAGGCAAATAGTCCTCCATTTTGTCAGCCCATTCTATAATAAGAATATTATTTTTGTTTACCATGAGTTCTTTGATTTCCTGCCATAATAATTCATCAATAACTTCCAGGCGGTAAAGATCCATGTGATAAATCCTGTTATTTTTGTTCGGATATTGCCTGATATATGTATAAGTTGGACTTTTGATGGAAAATTTATCAAGGCCAAAATACTCTGCAATCCCTTTTGTAAAAGTGGTTTTGCCGCTGCCCAAGTCTCCAAATAAACAAACAATTCCGCCGTTTTTAACTTTTGCGGCTACTTCTGCTGCAATTTTTTCAGTTTCCTGTGTAGTTGTTGTGATCATATGTAAGTTGATTTTTGGTTTCAAAACTGATATAATTCTATGATAAATAAAAATAAAAACAAAATGAATAAAAAACAACAGGAGAAAAAACGCGGTTTTAATATAAGAACAGCTGTTATTGTTGCCGCTACGACTGTTGCTACTTCTATAATGGCTTTTACGGATGTGAACACTATGCTTTATAAAACGAGCATCCTCAGTTTGCCTGAACACGCGCCTTATAACGGCCTAACTAATCCAGTTAAAAAAATACCGAATTGGACGCATTTGGAATCGGGTAAGAGAGACCTGCCATATAGTCAATTGGCTGAAAGCGATCTTACGGATCTCCCTTATTATGATCCAGGCCAATTACAGGTAAGTACGGATAGTTTGAAATGGGGCAATCCCGTGGATGATTCTATCAGAAACGCAAAAATCACTTATTCCGTACCGTATCTCGGAACATATAAACTTGATGGAATTGAGGGCGCAGGTTCTCATCCGGCAATAGATATCAAAGTTCCGGAAGGAACTCCTGTTTATGCGATTGGAAACGGAGTTGTAAGTAAAGTTTCAAATCAAAGCTCAGGTTTTGGAGAACACATTGTTGTTCAACATAATAATTTTCCGAGTTTTGATGATCCTAATACTAAAACCGTTTTATATTCTTCTTACAGTCATTTAAGTGCGACATTAGTGAATGTTGGAGACGTGGTAACCAAAGGTCAACAGATAGCTTTGTCAGGTGAAACCGGGACAGCTACAACTCCACATGTACACTTCCAGATTGATAACGATCAGGCTCCATGGCATCCGTTTTGGCCGTTTACATGGAAAGAAGTCGCTGATGCAGGACTTGATTTTTTTAGCGCTGTGAATGCCGGGTTGGGGAAGGAATCCGCTACGGCAACCACTATCAATCCTATGAAATATGTGCAGAAATACATGGATAATAGCGTGACTCCTACCGTGACTCCGGAACCTCCGGCCGAGACAACTCCTGAAGTTACACCAACAGCTACAGAAACGAATCCTGTTGATGCTGTGAGTTATGTTGCCAGCACTGAGACTCCAGAGACGACTGCTACAACAGAGACCACTACGCCTACGGACACTGCGACTGAGGTTGTGACCGAAGTTGCACCGACAACCTCCACGACAACATCTACGGCAACCTCATTCAGCGACGTACCTGCCGACAATAAATATTATGAATCTATCACTTATCTTGTAGAAAAAAACATTATCAAAGGCTATGACGATGGCACATTCAAACCAAATCAACCTGTTAACAGAGCCGAAGCTTTGAAATTTATTTTGGAAAGCATCAGCGCTGCGATTGAAACCGGCACTTTGCCATTTACCGATGTGACAAAAGACGCATGGTATTCGGGATATCTTTTTACTGCTTATAAAAGAGAAATTGTTAATGGAAATCCGGATGGTACTTTTAGACCTGAAAATACCGTAAACAAGGCTGAATTCTTTAAAATTTTATTTAACGGACTGAGTGTGGACATTGATCCTGTTGTTACTGTTGCTCCATACGAAGACGTTGCTACTACCGCTTGGTTTGCTTCTTACATATCCTATGCCAAAGAGCTTGGGATTTTGGATACTCAAGCCAAGACAATCAATCCTTCAGTTGGAATGACACGTGGAGAGGTTGCGGATGCGATGTGGAGGTTGATGAAGTTGGTGAAGTAGGGGTTGCGCCGGCCTGCGGCCAAACTATTCACCCCCCTCTCTCAACATTTTGCGGGCATGTCGCTTTTGCTGTCTTTTTGCTGTATATTCGGACACAGTGATTTTTGCAGAAGGTCCCTTGCCTTTTCCGTTTCTATGGCGAATTGTAAAAATTTTTTACTTTTTTACAAAATAAAAAAGAAAACGTCACTTGGCTCTGGCGCAAGCCTTTCGCTTACATGACAGGTAGCTGGAAAGAGGATAAGGTGTTTTGCGTTTGGCAAAACTTTTTGTTTAATTGACCAAGCGGAGCTTGGTCTTTGGTACGCCCGGGCCGATTCGAACGGCCGGCCTTTGCCTTAGAAGGGCACTGCTCTATCCATCTGAGCTACGGGCGCATGTT
>CAYHSM010000029.1:0-12468 GCA_964359325.1 uncultured Candidatus Peribacteria bacterium | reverse complement strand
ATATAAAATCCCCAACACAACCGCAGTCAGTACAATTATGCTCCCGGTTATTATTCCAAGATCTTTCAGGCTCCAAGGAGCTTGAAAATACTTTTTCATACTGTAGAATGAGTTTAAGATCGTTCAAAATCGCCAAATTCATATTACAAGCTTTATGCATCTTCGTGAAGAGGAACAAATTTTGAAAGTTTACCATCACCATCCGACTCCTTTTGTTTTTGATATTTTAAAAATACTTTTGGGAACTTTCCCTTTCTTCCTTATTATCTTTTTATTTAAAGAAAGCGTGAATATGCAGTGGTATATTTTGCTGCATATTATAGTTTTTATACTGTTCTCATTGGTTGTCGTGTATGTGTCGTTGGTCTTTTGGCTGGACAAATTAATAATAACCAATCAGAGGATCATTTTCGTCAACTGGAAATATCTGACAGTCAGAGACGAAGTTGAAGCTTATTTCAATGAAATACAAGAAATAAATACCAAGGAAAGAGGTTTCCTATCATATTTCAGAGCGTTTGATTACGGAGATATTCGCGTTGAAACAGCCGCTTCTCATGTTAGTATAGATTTCCAGGATGCGCCCGATCCCGAAGGTATACGCCGTTTTATTTATCACGTAAAACCACAATAAATGATAGATAGTGAAGCTGAAAATTTAGAGAAAATCGTGAAGGCCAAGAGTCCGGATTTAATGCAATTTGAAAATCAATTGAGGCCGAAAGTTTTGGCAAATTATATAGGGCAAAATAATATCAAAAACAATTTGAGCATTGCCATTAAGGCGGCTAAAAAACGCAATGAGCCGCTTGATCATGTGCTTTTGCATGGCTCCCCGGGCTTAGGTAAAACCACCCTGGCGCATATCATTGCAAATGAAGCCGGTGTGAATATAAAAATAACTTCCGGGCCTGCGCTTGAAAAACAAGGAGATATCGCTTCCATTATTTCAAATTTGCAAGAGAATGATGTGCTTTTTATAGACGAAATTCATAGACTCAAACCGGTTGTGGAAGAGGTCCTATATACGGCAATGGAAGATTTTGGAATTGATATTGTTATTGGCAAGGGACCATCCGCCAGGAATATGCGCATTAATCTCCCAAGGTTCACACTGATTGGAGCGACAACAAAACTCAGTTTGATTTCCTCACCGCTTAGAGCGCGTTTCGGAAATGTCTTTAAGTTACAATTTTACAGTGATGATGAGATAGAAGAGATTATTTTGAGATCTGCTAAAATTCTCGGGTGCAAGTTGGATGATATGATAGCCGGAGTTTTGGCCAAATCATGCAGAAAGACTCCACGTATCGCAAACAGGCTCCTTAAAAGGGTGCGCGATTATGCTGATGTCAAAAATAATTCAGTTATTGATCTGAATGTTCTTGCTTTAACTTTAAAAGCGATAGGGGTTGATGAAATCGGACTTGATAATACGGACCGCGAGATTCTTTCAGTCATAATGCAAAAATTCAGAGGCGGGCCTGTGGGCTTAAATACTTTGGCTGCGGCAATTTCAGAGGAAGAGGCCACAATCGAGGATATTTACGAACCGTTTTTAATTCAACTCGGATTTCTGGAAAGGACTGCGCGCGGCAGAATCGTCACTAAGCGAGCCTATCGGCATCTTGGAGTTGAGTTTTTGGGATAAAGGTTATATACTTCCTGTCGATTTTTTAACTTTTAGAAATGAAAAAAATACTTATATTTTTAAGTGCATTTTTAGGGATATTTCTACTGCCTGCCTGCGGACTTAAAGATCAGTTCGTACAGGAGCCGGATTTGGTTTCCATTACCGGAATTCTTTCCGAGCAAAAAAACGTTGATAAAGAAAACGGCACTCATTTTCTTACCAATGAAGCAAATGAAAAAACTCCGCTAAGAAGCGTAATCATTAATCTTTCCGGCGATGAATATTTGAATAATAAAGTTCAAGTGATGGGTTTTAACAATGAAGACGATGGCGTTTTTGAAGTTACCGGCATTTCGGTTCTGGAAATTCTTTCAGAGAAAACAAAGCAAAATAAATTGATTGATTACAAAAATACCGAAGCAGGATTTCAATTGAAATATTATGATGATTGGAAAGTAGATGAGGAAAAAAATGGCGATATTGTTTTTACTGCGCCAAGCGCTGCGACAATGACTATTCAACAATCCTCTTTTGAATATACTCCTGAGACTTCAGATGATGGAACTACAGATACTCCCCTATCTTCTTATTACAAAAAGACAACCGGGAATGAACTTAAGAGTGATATGGTTAATAAAATAGGCGTTGATCAAATTGATGCCATCAAAACCGCTACCGATGACGGCGTGGACTATACTTTATATAGGGCCGGACTTATTTATCAAATAACATTTGTTCAGGGAAATCCCGTAGATCCGAATGACGAAAAAATATTTAATCAAATGATTACGGAATTCAGGTTTATCGCTTTTGATGCTGTGGATAGTGGTGATATTGACGAGACTTCTGATCTTGCGCCGGAAAGTACGCCTGCGGATGATCTGCCTAAATTGGACATGGAATTAACTTCTTTTGAAAGTTTGCCTTACAAATTTAGCGGTAAGTACCCTGCCAAATGGTATTATGCCGGGAAGAAAAGCGGAAAAAACGATGTCTTACATCATTACGGTTTTAGCGATGAGGCCATTGCCGATGACAATGAAATCATAAGTTTGGATGTTCTTGCGGAGTCTGTACCAAAAGGCAAAAAACTGTCTGTAGCAGGAAAAGAGCTCGTGGAAGTAAAGTCCGGAAACAATTATATTATTTATGTGACTGTTGGCGGACAAAACTACCGAATGAAAGGGCCAAAAGAATACGAAGACTTAATTTTGACTATGGCTGTCGCTATTGAAGCTGTGTCAGATTTATGATAGAATAATTTGAACAAAAAATTTAAACAAAATTTATGACTGACTTCAATCAATTCAATAAGTTTACAAAAGAAGCAAAAAGGGCCCTTATTGTTGCTCAAGAAAAGGCTCGTGAAGCTAAATTGAGCTATGTTGGAACCGAGCATCTCTTAATAGGTATACTTTCCCAAGAGAATTCTCTCGGAGCTTCTATTTTGCTCAATTTCGGAGTTTCTCTTGATAATGTATATTTGGTTTTAAAGACCGTTGGCAGAAGCAGCGCTCCGGCAAAAGCAAATGAACCCGGCGGTTTAAGCGGCTTTGCCAAAGAAATCATTGAAGATGCCGTACGTGTTGCTCATGAATTCGGGCACTCGTTTGTAGGCACTGAACATTTATTGTTTTCTCTTGTTTCTCAAACCAATACTGCTGCGACTGTCATATTGGAGAATATGAAAGTGTCACCTTCTGACATTAAAGAGCAAATTTTGGAAGTTTTTGAAAGAGCCAAAAATTTGGGTGGAAAAGATCCGGGTAATATGATGAATGACGGACAAATTCCAAAGACCCCGCAAATGATGAATCCAATTGAGTTTTTCTTAACCGGACTTCAGGGAGTTTTGACCGGTCAGCCAAAAGACGCTTATAAGGATGCTTATAAGCATAAAAAGAAACCGGATGAGAAAAAGAATGAGACCCCGGCTCTGGATTATTTTTCCACGGACCTGGTTGATGAAGCCAGGAAAGGCAAAATTGACCTAATTATAGGCCGCAAAACGGAGATTGATCGCGTAATCAGTATTCTTTCACGAAAAACCAAAAATAATCCTATTTTGATTGGAGAATCCGGAGTTGGGAAAACGGCTGTAGCTGAAGGACTCGCGCAAGCAATCGCAAGGGAGGAAGTGCCGGAAAATATGTTAGATAAGAAGATTCTTTCTATTTCCATGGCATCTGTTGTCGCCGGCACAAAATATCGCGGCGAATTCGAGGAAAGAATAAAGCAAATTTTGGAAGAAGCTGCTGCTCAAGACAATGTAATTCTTTTTATTGATGAATTCCATACTGTTGTTGGCGCAGGTAGCGCCGAAGGCAGTCTTGATGCCGCCAATATTCTCAAACCGGCTCTGTCCAGAGGTAAAGTACAGGTTTTGGGCGCAACAACAACTACCGAATACCGTAAAAATGTTGAAAAAGATGCTGCTTTAGGCAGACGCTTCCAACCTGTTACAGTTGAGGAAAACACTGCGGAAGAAACTTTACAAATTTTGGAAGGTGTTAAAAGTTCCTTTGAAGATCATCACAACTTAATCATCACTTCAGAAGCTTTATATGCTTCAGTCAGACTTTCAAAAAGATATGTAAATGATCGTTTTTTACCCGATAAAGCTATTGATTTGATTGATGAGGCTGCTGCAAAAAAGCGTATAACTTCCAGAGTGGATAATGATAAAATCAAAAAATTTCAAAGAAAATTAACAAGTATTATCAAGAAAAAAGAGGAGGCTGTATCGCGACAAGACTATGAAAAAGCCGCTGAGCTTCGCAATGAAGAGTTGGAAGCTGTCAAAAAAATCGATGAACAAAAATTCGTAAAAGTTCCAAGAGACAAAAGAGAAAAATTAACCGAAGATGATATTGCTGCGGTTGTGTCTGCCATGACCGGAGTGCCTGTCACCAAATTGGTTAAAGATGATATTTCCAAATTACAAGCCCTGGAAGAAGCTCTGAAAAAACGCATAATCGGTCAAGGTGAAGCTGTTTCCGCCGTGGCCAAAGCTATTCGCAGGTCACGTGCGGGTTTTGCTGATGAAAAACGCCCGATTGGTTCTTTTATATTTATGGGGCCTACCGGTGTTGGTAAAACAGAACTTGTAAAAGCTTTGGCTGAAGAAATTTTCCATGATCACAATGCTCTTATCAAAATAGACATGAGTGAATTCATGGAAAGGCACAATACTTCACGTTTGGTTGGAGCTACCGCGGGTTATGTCGGTTATGAAGAGGGCGGACAATTAACTGAAGCTGTTCGCAGAAAACCATATTCCGTGATTTTGTTTGATGAGATTGAAAAAGCTCATCCGGATGTATTCAATTTACTTTTGCAAATCCTTGAGGATGGCGAATTGACTGATGCCAAAGGCAGAAAAGTTGATTTCAAAAATACCATTATTATTCTCACATCAAATATTGGCGCAAAAAAACTTACGGAAAAAGCCGCTCCAATCGGTTTTTCAACAAAAACAGAGGAATTGGAAAGAGCAGCGCAAGATTTTGACATTATGAAAGAGGAGATTTTAAAAGATTTGAAAGATCATTTCCGTCCCGAATTCTTGAACAGGATCGATAAAGTGATAGTTTTCCATGCTTTGACCAATGCAAATATCAAGGAAATAGTTAAATTGCATTTGAATTATTTACAAGACAGACTCGCTCAAAAGAGATTGACTTTGGATACAACTGACACTGCTTTAGACATATTGGCCAAGGCCAGTTATGATCCAAAATATGGTGCCAGACCTGTAAGGAGAGCCATTCAGGATATGATAGAAGATCCTCTTACAATGAAATACCTGGATGGATATTTTAAAGACGGAGATATTGTGAAGATTATTAAAAAAGGAGACGGTGTTGATTTGCTTAAAGCTGAGGAAGTCACTGACCATGGAAGACAATCAAAGTCTGTTGTTAAAAGAGGCAAAAAGAAAGAGGATGTTGTTGGAGCTGAAGTGGGGAAAAAAGAATAAAAATGTTTTCAACATTCTTGGTGTTGACTTTTATTGATCCAATAAATATAATCGCTCTGCTCAATTCTTGATGTAGGGCGTTTTTATTAGCAAGATAGCCACATGTTGATTGAGCTATTATATTTATAAGACATCTTGCTAAAAAGTCTGATATGACTACTAAAACTGTCGGAAGCCACTCCACAGGCGGGCAGAGTGCCATTATGGAGGAACTGCTAAGCCAAGCGGGTGATTTTATATTACCGGCACCTGGTGCCTTGATTGACGGTACTGTTGCCGCTATCTGGAAGAATAAAATTCTTGTTGATTTGGGTGGAGTTGCAACAGGTATTATTGCAGGACAAGAAACTCAAGACAGTACCGGGACTTTGGAGTCCATACAGGTTGGCGATAAAATTTCAGCCTATATTCTTGAAGGAGAAAATGAAGACGGACTGGTTGTACTTTCTTTAAGAAAAGCCAGCCAACAAAAGACCTGGGATAAATTTATCAAAGCATACGAGAGCGCTGAGGCGATCACTGTTACAGCCAATGAGGCTAATAAAGGTGGTCTGCTTTTGAATATTGATGGTATTAAAGGCTTTATTCCTGTTTCACAATTGGCTCCCCTGCACTATCCGCGTGTAAACGGCGCTGACAGCGCACGCATTCTTGCAAGATTACAAAAATTAATTGGATTGCCTCTGTTGGTTAAGATTATCAATATGGATAAGGAAGGAGGCAAATTGATCCTTTCCGAAAGAGCTGCTGAAGAGGAGGAACGAAAGAAGGCTTTAGACAAATTGGAAGTCGGCCAAAAAGTTAAAGGTAAAATTAGCGGAATTGTTAATTTCGGTATATTTGTCACTTTTGAAGGCCTTGAAGGCCTGGTTCATATTTCTGAAATCGCTTGGGGCCATGTTAAAGATCCAAATGATTATGGAAAATTGGGAGATGAAGTTGAAATCCTGATTATCGGCAAAGAATCCGATAAAATCAGCCTTTCCATGAAGAGACTTGTGCCGGATCCATGGATTGAAGCCACAAAAAAATATAAGGTTGGCACTGTTATCGAAGGAGAAATCAACAGGATCACTCCTTTTGGCGCTTTTGTGAAATTGGATAATGAAATCAACGGATTGATCCATGTAAGTGAAATTTCAGATCAAAGTGTTGCGGATCCGGGAGAAGTTTTGAAAGTTGGAGACAAAATTAAGGCAAAAATCATCACTATCGATCCGGATGATCACAGGGTAGGGCTTTCTGTTAACGCTCTTAAAGAAAAAGATGATGATGAAGTTAAAGAAAAAAAGACAAAAAAATCCAAGAAGGAAGATAAAGAAGAGGAAGAAAAAGAAGAAAAGGAATAGGCTAAAGCCTGCTATGGAATTAAATATAGAACAAAAAAAGGCTGCGTGCCACGATAGTGGTCCTCTGCTGATTATTGCCGGAGCAGGTACTGGCAAAACCAGAGTAATCACTTCGAGGATTTTGCAATTGATCAAATCCGGAAAAGCTAAATCGAGCGAAATTTTGGCATTAACTTTTACCGAGAAAGCTGCAAATGAAATGGTTGAGCGCATTGATGAAGAAATGCCTTTAAGTTACGATGAACTCTGCGTTAAGACTTTCCATGCTTTCTCGGATCAAATCTTAAGGGAAGCCGGACTTGAGATCGGTATTGATCCTGGCTATAAAATCTTAAGCCAGGTTGAACAATGGTTTTTCTTTAAAAAAAATCTTTTTGAATTTGAACTGGATTATTACAGGCCGCTCGGCAATCCCAATCGGTTTATTTATGCGATTTTGGCACATTTCAGCAAACTAAAAGACGAATTGATTAAGCCTGAAGAATATATTGCTTATGCGGAAAAGTTGCCTAATGCGCCCGATCTTGATCCGGAAGAAGTTAAAAAAACGCAGGAAATTTCAAAAGCTTATAAAAAATATCAGGAATTATTATTGGCTAATAATTATCTGGATTTTGGAGATTTGAGCTTTTATGCCAATGAACTCTTTGAGAAACGCAAATCTTGCTTAAAAAAATACCAAGACCGCTTTAAATATATTTTGGTTGATGAATTCCAGGATACAAATTACGCCCAATTCCAATTGATTTTGAAATTGGCGCGCGAACATAAAAATATATGCGTTGTTGGAGATGACGATCAAAGTATTTATAAATGGAGAGGCGCAAGTCTAAGCAATATTTTGCAGTTTGAGAAACATTTTCCTGAAAGTAAAAAAGTTGTTTTACTTGAGAATTACCGCAGTAATCAAGGGATTTTGGATGCTGCATATGGGTTGATTCAAAATAATAATCCTGACAGGCTTGAGGTAAAAGTCGGTATAAATAAGAAGCTTGTTGCAAAAGCTTCGCACAATGATGGTGATGCTGCCGCTCAAGTTCATCATTTCCCCGATTTTATTCAAGAAAGCAGCTTTGTGGCTGAACAGATAAAAAAATTACATGACGAGCAGGGGGTGAATTTCGGAGAGTTTGCCATTCTTGTGCGCGCCAACCATCTTACTCATCCTTTTATTGATGAATTAAAATATCTTGGTGTCCCCTATCAAGTACGCAATCCGAAAGGCTTATTTTCTCTTGATGAAATTAAAGATTTATTGGCTGTGATTAAGGTAATTGCCAATCCGTATGACAATATTGCACTTTTGCGAGTCTTAAAGATGGGTGTTTTCGGGTTAGCGATGAGCGAAATTCTCAAATTATTAAATAATGCCAAGCATGAACATATGTTTGATTTGCTTAAGGATGCAAAAGAAAAAATTTATGAAATTATTTCTCATTTAATAGAGTTTTCCAAAGATCATTCCGTAGGGCTTGTGATCAATGAATTTTTACACAAATCCAATCTGCTGGAATGGCTTATTGAAAATGAAAAATTTGAGGAATTGGAAAATATCAATGAATTCGCAAAACAAGTGACAAAATTTGAAAAAAACAATGAAGATAAATCCGCGAGAGATTTTGTAAATTATTTGAATTTACTGGAAGAGGCCAATGCTTCTTTTGAAGGAGAAAATTTTGCTGATCGCGACTCTGTGCAGATTTTGACAGCTCATGGCAGTAAAGGATTGGAATTTGAATATGTGTTTGTAGTGAACGCGGTAAGTCAACGATTTCCAGGCAGTAAGCGCAGCGAGCCCTTTGAAATTCCGGAAAAACTTACAAGAGAGATTTATCCTGAGGGAGATTTTCATTTACAAGAGGAGCGCAGACTTTTTTATGTCGCCATGACGCGGTCAAAGAAAAAATTATTTATCACTTACAGCGATCAATATGAAGGCAATAAAAAATGGAAAGTTTCGCCATTTGTGAGTGAGATATTGGGGGACAGCCCGCCTGCGGCGGGTGTTAACAAGGTTGAACAAACCGATCATGCAGCCACTCCGAACGCCTTGGAAAAATTAAAAGAGTTTAAAAGTCCGCATAAACCAATATTTGATTTACCTCCATTTAAAAGCACTAAAGTCAGTTACAGCCAATTCGATACTTTTAAACTTTGCCCTTTAAAGTACAACTATCGTTATTTGATGAAAGTGCCTGTGCTTGAGTCGCATGCCGCTAATTTCGGTAACAGCGTGCATAAAACTCTGAATGAATTTTATAAAATTTTGAAAGACGGAAGAGAAGTAAATCAGGATTTATTGAAAGAATTATATGAAAAAAATTGGATTCCGTACGGTTATGAAAGCAAAGCTCATGAATCCGCGCGTAAAGAAAAAGGTTGGGAAGTTTTGAAGATTTTTTATGAAACGCACAGCCAACCTTGGATTGTTCCCGCGTATTTGGAACAATCTTTCAATCTGAAAGTCGGGAAATATTGGATTAACGGACGTATTGATAGGATCGATAAATTGGCTGACTCCCAGAGCGCAAAGCGCTCCAGCGAGCCTAAGGGCGAGCAAAGTGAGCGAAGCGAAAACATTACTTTTGAAGTGATTGATTACAAAACCGGAGCCATGCACGACAATATTAATTTAAATAAAGATTTGCAGTTGTCGATTTACGCCATGGCCTGCAGAGATATTCTTAAAATCAAAGTATCGAAATTAAGTTTGTATTTTCTGGAAGATAATCAGAAAATCGGTACCGGCAGGACTGAAGAACAACTTGCAGGAGTTGAAAAGGAGATTATTGACTTGATAAAAGAGATGGAAAATTCAAAATTTTCTCCCACTCCGGGATTTCATTGTCAGTTTTGCGATTTCAGACTGATCTGTCCTGCGGTATAGAGTTTATTTCAAGAAGTATTCAACTTCGCTTGTGTTGTTTTCTTCGCTTACTTCATCTATTGAATCATCCGTATCCACAACAACTTTTACTTTGCCGCTGTCCTTATATTTGTAAATTGCGCGACTGATCGGATAAATAAAGTTAAAAGAATCACCGGCGTTCATGGATGTATAAGAGTCAGTATTTGTGAATACTTCGGTGTTGTTTAGGTAAACCGTATATTTGAATGGTTTTGTTCCTGCAACTTGGCCGGGGCCCAAATTTGAAATGGTCACGTTTACACCAAGGTCGCTATCCTTTTTTTCAGGAGCCACTACTACTAAGTCTGCTTTTAAGTCAGGCAGCCCAATGCTGGCCGCTTCTTCGCTTACGACTGCTTCCGGCTCTTTAAAAATTTGTCCTTTAAACAAAGACGTGCCTGAAGTTTGCAATATGACAACTCCTATAACAATCCCGGCAAAAATAACTGTAACTAAGGTTTTTGTACGAACGTCCATATGGTATTTGATTAAATGTTAAGAATTTGGTTTGTCTATAAGCAATGCTTCCGCTTTGCCGCCTTCTCTGCCATCGCTGATCTTGTAAACATCCTTATCTATTTTTTTGAATTCTTTATATGAAGTATTATACATATTTACGGTTGTGCCCAAACTGTTTCCCATTTTTTGCAAATAAACCTCGTAATTGCTCATGTGCCTTCCGAGATCTTCTATTCTTCCGATGATTTCTTTTATGGATTCGTTTGCCTGCATAGCTTTTAAGCCTTGAAGCACTGTTTGCAAGTAAGCATAAAAAGATGTCGGTGAAACTATCATTACTCCTTTTTTGAAAGCATATTCTATAAGATCGTTTGCGTTAACATCGAGGGTGCCAACTTTGTAAATCAGCAAATTGTAATAAATCCCCTCCGCCGGAATAAACATGATCGCAAATTCCGTAGTGTCTTCTTTTGGCGAAATGTATTTGGAAGTTTCATCAATGCGATTTTTAATATCCATTTTGAATTCTTTCTCCAGTTCCGTGCGGCGTTTTTCATCTTTTTCCTCCATTATTCTATTATATTTCTCCAGAGAGAATTTAGCATCGATCGGAATTACTTTTTTATTAAAAAATATAGCTGCATCAGCAATTACACCATTCTTAAATTTGTACTGCATCCGGTATTGATTTGGCTGCAAAACTTGGCTCAATAAAGCTTCCAAGAAATATTCTCCAAGTATACCTCTCTGTTTTGGATTTTTGAGAATGTTTTCCAGGCTTTGCATTTGTTCGGAAAATCCAAGCACCTGCTTATTTGTTTCGTCCAGTTTCGTAAGTTTTTCCGTAACTTCCGAGATTAACTTGGAACTTTCCGAGAATTGTTTTTGTATGGTTGCGGAAGAATGTTCAAGTCCCCTGGCTAATCTATCTTGAATTTTGTCCAAACGCTCCGCTGTTTCTTTGCGATTCTGAGAACCGCTTTCGCGGATTTCTTTACGCAAAGATTCAATATATTCAAAAAACATTTTCGTATCTTGTTCCGGTTTGTTGGCTTCGCGGAATCTGTAAATAAAAAATCCGAGAGCCAATACAACCGCCACAACTATAACAATGAGTAGATTTTCCATATGTTTTGAAAATACACCATCTTTACTTTACTTTGAAACAATTTTTCCGTAGACTAATGACACTTTTTATTGTGTTTAATCATTATGTCAACAAAAATCACTGATCTGGCGGCGAAATTGAACATTCCTTTAAAAGAGCTTAAAGAAAAAATTACCAAGCTTGGTTTTGAGTTATCTCCAAAAGCTCGTGTTATTGATGATGAAACCGCAACTTTGATTTTTGATGAATTTAAGAAAGAAAAAGAAGAGGTGGCTGAAGTGGAAAAAAGGCCTGAGGATATAGCTGAAATTTATGATGAAATTATTGCTGAAAAGCAGGAAAGAGAAATTGTCAAAAGTCAGCGTAAACAAACCGCTGGAAAAGATGCCGGTAAAGCAAAAAGAGAGCAAGCGCGAGAGATGCCTGTAGCTCCTATAAAGGACATGATTGAAATTCCCGATGTTATCACTGTTAAAGAATTTGCTGAAAAATCCGGCATTAAAATAGCCAAAATTATCGGTGAACTGATGAAAAACGGCATTCTTGCCAATATCAACCAGCAAATCGATTTTGATACGGCACAGATTATTGCGGATGATATGGGGGTTAAATTAAAAAGAATTCGCGATGTTGCGGGCGCTCAGGAATTTATGACCGGTGATATTTCAAACTTAATCAAAGAAGATGATCCTTCGACATTAAGAGAAAGACCTCCGGTTGTGTGTGTCATGGGGCATGTAGATCATGGAAAAACAAAACTTTTGGATGCGATAAGACAAACAAATGTAGTTGCCGGTGAAGCAGGCGGGATTACTCAACATATCGGCGCTTATCAAATAGTCGTGCCTACGGCAGGCGGGCAAGATAAAAAAGGAAAATCAATCACGTTTTTGGACACTCCCGGGCATGAGGCTTTTACCGCCATGCGCGCGCGCGGAGCCAAAGTTACGGATATAGCGATTCTTGTTGTTGCTGCCGATGAAGGCATGAAACCTCAAACCATTGAAGCTCTAAATCACGCTAAGGATGCGA
>CAYHSM010000028.1:9157-12550 GCA_964359325.1 uncultured Candidatus Peribacteria bacterium | reverse complement strand
AAAGTGCCGCGCATCGGATTATTCAACGTAAATCCTACAAACAGCGACTTTTGCCAACAAGCCTATGACAACAAAAATTGTTATCTTTCAATGGTGATTGAGAAATGCGAAGATTGCATGTACATTTCGCATTCCAATGGCTTGCGCGATTCTTATGATTGCAGTTTTTTGCACGATTGCGAGCTCTGTTATCAATGTTTGGACAGCAACAAACTTTACGCGTGCATAAACGCTCAAAGCTGCCAAAATTCCAGCAATTTATTGTTTTGTTACGATTGTATAGGATGCCATGATTGTGTCGGATGTTACGGGCTTCGCAACAAAAGTTTTTACATAATGAATGAGCCTTATACCAAAGAAGCTTATCAAGAAAAGTTAAAGGTTTTGGAGCTCAATAAATTCAGCAAATTTTTGAATTGTAAATCGTATTTTGTTGATTTGTCCAAGAAATCTCCCCATCGCGCCAGCAGAAATTTGAATGTGGAAAATTCTTCCGGCAATTATTTAATCAATTGCAAAAACGCTTATGATTGTTTTGACTCTTTTGAATTACAAGATTGCTCTTACTGCACATGGATTTTTAGCAGTCACGATATTATGGATGTATATGGGATGGGCCATAGTGAGTGGATTTACGAAGGTGTTGGAGTCGAGGCTGTGAATAATTGCGCTTTTAACACTTTTGTTTCGGATAGCAGTGATGCGTTTTACAGCGACTGCTCGTTTTATTGCAGATATATTTTTGGATGTGCCGGGCTTAAAACCAAAAAATATTGTATTTTGAATAAAAAATATACGCCTGAAGAATATGAGAAGATGAAAGCGCGGATTATCGAACATATGAAAAAAAACGGAGAATTTGGGCGGTTTTTTCCGATCAGTCTCTCCCCTTTTGCTTACAATGAAACCGCTGCAAATTACAGATTTCCTTTGACGAAAGAGGAGGCTCTTGGAATGGGACGAAATTATCGCTGGAGAGAGCCTGATCCAAAAGAATATGCAAAACAGAATTTTGCATTGCCTGATGATTTGAAAGAAGTTGATGTTTCGGTATGCGAGCAAATACTTGCATGCGTAGATTGCTGCAAGAATTACAAAATCATGCCAAAGGAATTGAATTTTTATAAAAAAATGAATATTCCACTGCCAAGAAAATGTACAGATTGTCGTTTCATGGATAGATTTAAATCAAGAAATCCAAGACATCTATGGGATAAAAAATGTGAAAAATGCGGCAACGATATCAAAACCACTTATTCTCCGGAGAGACCCGAGAAAGTTTATTGTGAAGAGTGTTATGCTGGAATAGTGAACTAGGGCCCCGCCATGGCGGGGCTTTTAATAACTCCCTAATATTTTCAGTCCCGCTACTTTCCCGGAAACGGTTTTTAAAACTTTTTGAATTCGCGGTTCTGAAATGTGGCCAGCAAAATCCAGATAGAAAATATATTCTCCAAAGCGTTTTTTGGTTGGGCGGGATTCGATTTTGCTTAAATTTATTTTTGCTTCGGCAAAATCCCCAAATACTGTAAAAAGACTACCCGGAGCATCAGCACTGAAATAAAAAGCGATTGAAGTTTTTGGCGCGTGGACTGCGTGTACAATATTTTTGTTCACTGATTGAGGATTTCCTTTTCTGATAATGATAAATGTCGTTGTATTACCGTGCTCATCTTCTATGTTCCTAGCTAAAATTTTAAGATTTGGATTACCTGCAGCTATCTCCGAAGCAATAACAGCAATTGATTTGTCACTGCCACTCATTAATTTTTCCACTGCGGCAGTTGTTGATGTTGTTTCTTGTATTTCGGCTTTCGGAAAATTCCTCCGCAAATATTTCTTGCACTGACTTAAGGCTTGAGGATGAGAAATGATCGTAGTCACGTCAGATTTTTTCGCGTGAGATAACGTTATTAAACAATGATGAATCGGCAAATCTATTTCGCTTACGATATGCACATTTTTTCCAAATAAAGCATCCAAAGTTTCACGCACACTTCCATTCAATTTATTTTCGATTGGCACTAAGCCCTCAGCGACAATCCCCTTTTCAACCAGATCAAAAATTTCATCTATGTCGTGCGCAAAATATTTTTTGAGTTCTGAACCGCTGAGTTTTAAATATTTATCAGCTGCAAGATCAGAAAAAGTATGAACAGGACCAAGAACAGCTATGTTATTGATGTCCGGTTTTTTCCAACTGATTTTTTTTTGTTTTTTTGCCTTTAATTCCATCAGTTTATCAATCAGATAAGAACTGTCAGCGTAAGCTTCGTCAGAATATTTGCCATAAAATTTCTTATTTTTCTCAAAATAATTTTTAAAATCTTTCAAATCTTTTTTTTGAACAATTTTGAATAATTCCGTAACCGATTTTTGAAATTCGCCAAGAGATTTAAGAGCGTAAGGATTTTCGATTTGGATATTTCCATAAAGATCAGAATCTTGGGCGATAATCCTGGCCGCGAGCTGAATTTTTAGCTCCGAGGCTTTGCCGGTGTATTGTAAGAGTTGCCTAATCGGCAACCGGCAGCGACGGAGAGCATCTGCAAAAGTAATTTCAGCAAAGTGAATAAGGCCCTGAGCAATATTCATGGTTTTGTCGTGCTCGGTCGGTGTCATTTTTTCTATTAATACATGATTTTCTTTCAGAAAATCTTCCATCCATTTCGTCCATTTGCCTGATTTTTTTGTTGGGCAGAGAATTATCGTCTGGCCTGGAATGGGATTACTGTTTCCAAACATCGGATGCATTCCCAAAACTTCACAATTCCCTTTCAGCATGGCTTTTACAGGCTTTTCTTTAATTGATGTAAAATCCATAAGAGCCGAATCTTTTCTGATATATGGTAATACTTCCTTAATTACCTTGTACGTTTGATCTATAGGAACAGAAACAATGACGATATCGCTTTTTTCAGCTAATTGCTTATTATTCAACTTTGTACCAATATCAGCAATTATGACCTTCGGGCGACTAAAGTCGCCCTGCGGTCTGTCAAAGAATTCGGAAAATAGGCGCCCCATGCGCCCTTTTCCCCCTATTATCCCTATTGTTGGAGGATTAGCTGCCAATTCTTCCTTTTACGTGGTTAAACAGTTTTTTGGCCTTTTGTTTGGCTTTTTTTAGCGTGCTTAAGGCCTGTTCTTTGCGCTCTTCCGGAATGTTTTCATAAATATCTTTGCTCGTGCCGCCAATATCTTTGCTCATTTCAACCAGAGTATCCTTGACTGTATGCAAACCAGTGCCTCCGCCCTTTACTTCTTTTTTTATATTCTTCCGAATTTCAGAGCCTTTTTTAGGAGAAAAAAGAACCCCTAAAGCTGTGCCGGCGATAAGTCCGGCGAGTAAACCTTTTAAACTTCTAAACATAGTAAATGAGGTTAAATTGC
>CAYHSM010000028.1:0-9057 GCA_964359325.1 uncultured Candidatus Peribacteria bacterium | reverse complement strand
TGTTAATTTTGACTGTCGAAATCATTTTTATGATACCTGTACAACATATCCGCCATCTGACCTCTGCTCATCTTTTCACCAGGATAAAAGTAAGTGTTGTTATCAGTTAATGTATACGCTTTTGCGAACCAAACGTAACTTATATACCACTTGGTATCTTGAGTATTCGGTGTGTCGGAATATGGCTGGCCGATATTGTTTGTTGGGACAATTATGCTGTCTTTTGCTTTACCTGTATTCAAAAGCATAATCAAAGCCTCAACTCTATTTACACCGTTGCTCGGCTTAAAACTGCCATCTTTATAACCATGAATAACTCCTAAAGCAAGTCCGGTCTTCACGTACGGTCCATACCATTCATACTGATCCGTATCACTGAATCCCAAAGGATCACTATTGCTGTTTATAATACTTACCTTCAAGCTTTTTAAGATCATCTTTAGAGCCTCGGCTCTATTTACTTGTTGGCTTGGTTTGAACGTGCCGTTGTTATAACCTTGTATCACACCCTCTCCTACAGCCCATTCAATAGCGTCACAATACTTATAATCTTCAGCTACGTCCGTGAATTGCGCGCATAAACCCGCTTTATACTTAGCCTCTGTGGAATCCTCCACTGAGAAATTTCCTTCTTCGGTTTCTTTACCTTTATTATTCTCAGCTATGATTTTGTACTTATAAGCGCCATCTTCAGCCACTTCTCCATCTTTATCCTGACCGTTCCAATAAACAACATGAGAGCCTTCCGCAAACTCCTCATCTTTAGTCACAGTGGCGACAAGGTGCTTACTGTCACGGATTTCAACTGTTACCTCAGCGTCTTTTTCAAGCTTAAACGAGATGCCAAGATTATTGTTTTTAGGACTGTATGGGATCTGATCTACAGTATCTTTGTAAATATTTGCTGTTTTATTATCCTCATTATCTTCTTCAACCTTAATTTTGCCATCTTCCATGTCTTCACCCTTGGCGTTTTTAGCATAAATTTGGAAAGTATAAGTGGCTTTTTCCGCATCAATTACTTCCGAACCATCCCACTCAACTTTATATGTGCCTGCTGATTTGTCATCTTCATTAAGTAAAGTTGCGATCTTTTTGTCCTTTTTATCGTAAATTGTGACTTTAAGATCGGCTTTTGCAGTCAATGTAAACACAATGTATTCTTTTTCCTTACGGCCCGGATCAAAACTGTCTTTTGTTACGTAAAAATTCTTTATACGTGGATCCTCGGTTTCGTCAGAGTCATTGTTATAACCCTTTTTAACCTGCAATTTGCCTGTTTCTTTGTCTTGATCGCTATTAGTATTAACCTTAAGTTTATAGGTATATTCATCCTGGGAAACAATGTCTCCTGACTCATCTTCACCGTTCCAAAAAACAGTATATTCACCTTTTTTGTAGAATTTATAATCTATCAAAGTAACCACTTCCTCGTCATCGTCATCAAGAATTTCAAAAGTGACGTAGGCGTCTTGATCTGTTGTGAAAGTGATCTTGGCTTTTTGGCCGTCCCAAGGATCAAAAATGGCATTTTCAACTTCAATATCCACTATTTCCACGTTTGAATTGGAAGGGGTATTTGAGTCGATATTGATTGTAAAAGCCTGGGCTGTTTGGCCCAATACGGCGGTATAGAAGCCGGTTAGCATCAACCCTGCTATAAGGTTGGTAATAAGCCATTTTTTGATATACTTACACATAGTTTTGGTTGGTTATATATTGAATAAGCAGCGCACTCTAACACGTGAGGACTACTTTGTCAATAGCAATTTTTGTATTTTCCGAAAACCTTCAGGATTGATGGAGACTACCAGGTGGTTTTTTCCTTGTAACGAGGATAATTTTTGTATATAATTATGAGAAATATGAACTCTTTATCATCAACCAGTGAAGTCCCCTCTCCTGATGAATTGCCACCATGCCTTGTGGTATTTTTTGAAAAATTTCAAAAGCAGGCTGCTTTTTTGCCTATAGTATTAGACGAGATAATTGCTTCTTTAACCGGACAAAGTAGACAAAATCTTGATTCTTGGGATCTTTTATCCGTAAATCATTTGAAAAATATTTTCCATCCGGAGGACTATAGGGCTTTTTTGGAACATATTGGGCTTGTTGTTGAGAATGAAGTGAAATTTAAATTGGCTGATGGGATTGAAGTTGAAGAAGCGGTTACGAGATTGCAGAAAATTAAGAATTTAGTGGTGGGGAAGATGGGGACGGGGGATTAAGCTTTGAGTGGCTACTTGATCCACTTTTGGAAACAGTGCTAATTTCAGATGAGAATTCTCTTAATCCCAAATTCTTTTAAAAGTTTTCTTAGGCGGTAAATCGGCAGGCCGACCACATTAAAATAATCCCCTTCTATCTTTCTGCAAAACAACGCTCCCAAGCCTTGTATGGCGTATCCGCCCGCTTTATCAACACCTTCCCCTGAATTAACATAAGCTTCTATCTCAGATTCTTCCAAACGATCTATCGTCACCAGAGTTGTCTCTATTGCCGATACGTTTTTCTTTGTATTCGTATCTATTATACAAATCGCGGAAATAACTTTGTGAGTTGTATTGCTAAGAATTCTAAGTATGCGCTTGGCATCTTCGCGATCCTTTGGTTTGCCAAGAAAATGATCATTAAAAGCAACAACCGTATCCACCCCTATAATCAAAGCGTCTTTGTAATGGCGCGCGACGTCTTGTGCTTTGCCGATAGCGTTATGGAGGGCTAATTCTTCAGGCGTAATATGCGTTTCTTTTTCTTCAAAATTGCTTGGATGCACGAGAAATTTTAGTCCTATGGACTCGAGTAATCCCTTGCGGCGCGGACTTTGTGACGCGAGGACTATCTGGCGCGGTAATTTTGGCATTTTAAAAACTTTTATTTGACTTAAATATGCTCTTATCCTAGAATCGCAGGGCTTATTATTATATTAATTCAAAGAAAATGCCAGTTATCAAGTCAGCAAAGAAACAAATGCGTCAGGCGTTAAAACGCAGAGTCAGAAATTTTCCTCTAAGACATGAAGTGCAAACTCTTCTCAGAAAAGAACTCAAACTTATTAAAGACGGCAAAACAGATGAGGCTGCAAAATTCTTACCTACTGTTTATTCTACGATAGATACGGCCTGCAAAAAACATCTTCTCCATCCGAATAATGCAGCCAGAAAAAAATCTCAACTCGCTTTGGCTTTGAATCAGGCCCAAAAGAAAGGCGGAAAGAAAGCGGTTACCGAAGAAAAAGCTGCGGTGTAATTATGTTATAGTCAAGCGTATGCGGATTTGTAAGATATGCCATTCGGAATTTTTTATTTCTCCGGAAGATCTGGCTTTTTACGCGAAGATGGGCAAAGTATTGGGCTTGGCTGAGCATATTCCGGAACCACGAATGTGCCCAGCGTGTCGTGAGCAAATAAGACTACTTTTCCGCAACGAAAGGTATTATTACAACAGTAAATGTGAGCTTTGCCATAGGTCGATAATTTCGGTATACAATCCAAAGTTTCACAAGAAAGTTTATTGTCATGGCTGCTGGTGGTCTGAAAAATGGAATGCGCGGGATTATGGACGAGATTATGATTTTGGACGACCATTTCTTAAACAATATGCCGAATTATTGGCAGAAGTGCCAAAGCTCGCGATGATGAATGATGATGCTGGTGTTGGCGGGAGTGAAAATTGCGAATATACTTATGATTTTGCTTATGGGAAAAACTGCTATTTGATGATTAGCACTTGGCATGATCGGGACTGTATGTACGGCTTCCAATCAAATTATTCCAATGATTGCTACGACAATGATTACGTTAATGAATCTGAATTAATGTATAATTCTTTGTTGTGTGAAAAATGTTATAATTGCCAAGAGTGCCAGCAGTGTGAGAGTTGTAGGGATTGTATTTTTGTCTATGACCTGAAGAATTGTAAAAATTGTATTTTGTGCGTTGGATTACGGAATAAGCAGTACTGTATATGGAATCAGCAATATAGCGAACAAGATTTTTATACAGAAAAGGCTAAGTTGGGCTTGAACACATGGGAAGGGCGCGAAAAATTACGCGAAGAATTTGCGAAATTTATTCTCAAATTTCCTCGTAAGTATGCGAATTTGATAAATTGCGAGAATTGTACCGGCAATAATTTGGTAAACTGTAAAAATGCACGAGAATGTTTCAATCAACGTAATTTGCATGATTGTAAATGGATGACTAATGGCGATGGGGCTAAGGATTGTTATGAATGCTGCTGCACTGGCGGACCGGAAACTTCTTATCAGTCAGTTACGCCGGACCATTCTTATGGCGTGGCTTTTACGATTTATTGTTGGAGTTGCAAGTTCGTGATGTACTCGGAAAATTGTCATTCTTCTGAGCAACTTTTTGGCTGTGTTGGCTTGCGACGTGGAAAATTTTGTATTTTGAATAAAGAATATGGGGAGGAGGAATATCGCAAGCTGGTAGTCAAAATTATTAGAGAGATGGATGAATTTGGAGAATTTTTTCCTGCTGAGCTTACGCCTTTTGCTTACAATGAGACTTCGGCGATGGAATGGTATCCGATGAGTGAGGATGTTGCTTTGGCGGCTGGCTATCGCTGGCAAAAAGAGTTGCCCGGAGCGTATGGGAAAGAGACCGTTGGATGGGGAGATGTGCCTGAACTGTCTGCGGAGATTAGTGCGACCGGCCGTGATTTTTCCAAAGAAATTTTTCCATGCGTACAATGCGGCAAAAGTTATAAAATTCAGCAAAAAGAGTTTGAATTTTACAAAAAAGGCGGCATTCCCCTACCGAGATTTTGTGTTGATTGCAGATATAAGCGCCGCAAAAACCTGATGAATCCGAGAAAATTGTGGGAGAGGCAGTGTGCGTGCGGAGAAAAATTCCAGACGACATTTGCGCCGGGCACAGCTCTGCGTGTCTGTTGTGAGAAGTGCTATGAAAAAATTGTGTATTAAAAATCCTGTGATATAATTATTGCGTCAACTCCATTTTAGATCTCGTCTCCAAAAAGAGCCCCGCAATGGCGGGACTCTTTTTATTGCCTTCAATTGGTGGACCGGCGGGGAGTCGAACCCCGAGAGATGAATGTCAACTCCATCTCAGATGCCACATCTCCGGCCCACGGCCTTGAGGCACAATCTGTCATATCAAACAAAGTTAAAATTTTTCTAAAATCTTTGGAATTTTGATTTGCCAAAATATTAAAAAATTTCCGTAATAACTTTTGCCAATGTGGAATTTTTATATTAAACTCACTGTTGATGTCCGGCTGTTAGTTTTACAAAAGCCTGGCAGTGCTTCTTGAAAAATGGGCCTGTAGCTCAGTGGTTAGAGCAGTCGGCTTAAAGATATGATGCTAAGTTGTAGCACAATACGTATCAATATCAATGGGCTGCCCCGCCAAGGCGGGGTAGAATCTGTCAAATTCGGGGAAACCTAAAATCACAAATGTGATGATGGCAATCCCGAGCCAAGCCCCGCCATTGCGGGGAAGGTGTAGAGACTAGACGGCGGAGCTCCAAAAGTCTGCACGTGCAGACTTTTACTGTCAATTCTTGGCTTAAATAAGCCATTTCGATCTTAAGGTTACTGGTAGATCGGAGCAAGGTATAGTCCAGATTATAAACCCGAAAGGGGTCACGAAAGTGATAGTAATACGCATAACCGATTGGTCCCTGGTTCAAGTCCAGGCAGGCCCACCAAAGAAATCGCGTAGCGATTTCCATTTTATTCTTTAGCTTTCTTAACTTTTGCTTTTTTCTTGGCTTTTTTGACAATTGGTTTTTCTGGAGTTGGAGGCTCAGGAGTTTTAACTTCTTTAACATCTTTAACTTCGTTGTTTTGTCCGCCTTTTTTCTGAACTGTCTTATCTGCAGCGCCAGCGTCCAAAACCTTCAAAATCCTGTCTAACTTGATATTTATCATCGTAAGCTTTTCATCAAGTTTTTCGTTGCCACCGCCGGAATGTCGCGCACTTTTAATTTCCTTATTCTTTCCAAAACATTTATCACAATAAATCGGCTTATCTCCGGAAGGTTTGAATGGAACTTCACAGTCCTTGCCGCAATCGCTGCAAACAGCTTCATGCATTTCCACAGGAGGTCGCTCGGAATAATCTCTGTCGCCATAACTTCTTCTCGGACCACGAGAATCATTTCTGTCGCCTCCCGATCTGTCTCTGGAGTCATTATTTTTACCCTTAAAACAGTTGCTGCAAAAAACAGGTTTATCACCGCTGGGTCTAAAAGGAACTTCACAAGATTTCCCGCATTCAGCACAGGTTGCTTGATGCATTTCCATCGGCGGTCTTCTACTGCCGCTGTGACCGCCATGACCGCCCCCGCCAAATCTGTTACCTCCTCTATTCTCTCCCCCACTGAATCCCCCGCGATCATTATAAGCCATTGTAATTTTATTAAGAAATGGGCTGCAGTCTAACGTTTAAGCTGATAAAAAGCAAATTAGAATAAAATGGAACATCCGGGATTTGACTTCTTGCAATTACTCAATCTCTTTCTGACAAGTGCGACAGCGCTAATTTAAAATACCCAGGAAGAGACAAATTAAGTGCATTAATTGAAGAGGCTGCAGTTGACGGACTGGATAGCAAAAATATGAAAAAAATAAAGAAGGCTTTTGAAACTTTTGCGAAGGCAGCTGACAAAGAATACGCAAAAAGTCAAAAATCATCAAAGTCATCGGCTAAGAAATAGACTAAGAGACATGCGGCCCCCTACACTCTCTCATCAATCGCCTTAATCAATTTGTCCATATTTATTTTTTCCGCGGCTGAGACAAAGAGCGGGCTGAATTCTTTATATTTGCGTTTCAGAGACACAACTTTTTTTGCTGCCGCCTTATGTTTTTTGTTGTCGGTCCATCCAAGTAGATGCGCAGTGTAAGCTCCGGCTTTCAAAATACTACTTTCCCTTTTTATCTCTTTCTCCTCAAAAACTATGCGATGAGCGAGCAAATCTACTTTGTTAAAAACATACAATTTTGGCTTATCATGCAGGCCCAATTGATCAAGTATTTCTTCAACCACTTCTGTTTTCTGATGCAAATCAGGATCGTTTATATCAATTATATGTAGAATAAGATCAGATTCGATTGTTTCAGCCAAAGTGGATTTAAAAGCTTGAATGAGTTCAGGTGGCAAATTTTGTATAAATCCGATTGTGTCTGAAATCATCACTTCTTTGCCCGGGACGTATTTATATTGCTCTTCCGGTTTCTGCGCCGGCTGAATATATAATTTCCCCACTCTTGTATCCAAGGTTGCGAATAATTCATCAGCGATGTAAACATCTTTGCCTGTCAGCGCGTTTAATAGCGAGCTTTTTCCCGCATTCGTATACCCCACTATAGCCACAGTTTTAAAATTTTGACGCCTGCGGCGGTCACGGTGTCCCTGATTTATCAATTCATAATGTTTTAATTTTTCAATAATATTCAATTCCTGTTTTTTTAAGTGACGCTTCATGAGCTCAATGTTGGTTTCTCCCTGGCCTGAGCGCAGACCGACCGCACCGGTTTGCTGTGAAAGCTCTATACCCATTCCGTAAATGCGCGGACCCATATGTCTGATGCTCGCGAGTTCGATTTGGAGTTTGGCTTCAGTGGTTTTTGCGTGTTTATCAAAAATTTTGAGAATGAGATCAATGCGATCCCAAGTTTTCATATTTGCTTTGCGCAAACTTTCATCAAGATTAAAAATTTGTTTTGGTTTCAGAATATTATTTATAACCAAAATTTGCGCTTCTTTTTCCTGTGCGAGTTGAAAAATTTCCTGGACTTTGCCTTTGCCAATATATGTCTCGTAGTCAGGAATTCCGCGCTTCTGGATAGCCTTAACCACAACTATTCCGCCGTATGTATTCACCAGATTTTCCAGTTCCATAAGGCGTTTCATGGCTTCCTCTTTTGAAATTTCCGGAGTGACGACGTCAATTAAAATTGCTTTTAACTTCTGCGTATTGTGGAACATTTTCATTGATTTTATTTTATCATAATGGTATTAAATAAACATATTAATTAACCTTAATACCTATGAAAGGACTTTGCGCTGTTTGTCGCTGGGTTGCACCTCTCATCCTGGCAGTCACAGCTCTGCTTCTCTTACTTGTTAACCTGGAGGTGAATATGGGTCTTACCTTTACCGAATGGCTAATGACATGGTGGCCGGCCGGCGTACTTCTTTATGCTTTGGCAGGATTCTGCCCATGTAGAAGTTGCTGCAAGTAAGAATTGCCCGCCTACGGCGGATCTGTTAAAAGGTCGCTTAAATTAAGCGGCCTTTTTTGGTATAGTATCGGCATGGTGAAAATTGCAAAATTCTTCAAATCTGAATTCTCGCTGCTAGCCATCAGCACTTTTTGGCTTATTGATCTGCTAAATCCTGTGTTTAAAAAATACGATTACGGAGCTGAATTTCCGCTCGTTTTGGCGTTTGGAGTGTTGCTTTTGATTCTTGCGATTGTGGAATTTAAAAAAGCGCGCGAAAATAACCCGGCTGAAAAATTGTTTTTGCTGCTTTTCGGTTTGTTTGTGATTTTGTCGTTTGTTTTTTCGCAGACAGGGAATATAGGGTTTAGTGAAGTTTTGGCGTTTTTGACTATGATTATTCTCTATCTGATTTATGCCGGACAAAAACTCGACTGGACTTCCAAATTTTTAAAAGTTGTAAAAGTTGGCGCCGGTCTGGCGGTTATCCTTGCTTTTGTTTTATATTTTTGGAAAGAAGAGCCGCGCATGGTTGGGCCATTCTTTAATATCCTTTATCATGCAAATGTCTGGCCGAACGCTTTTGCGCTGTTTTTGGTAATGGCGTGGCCGCTTTTTATGATTTATAAAAGAGAAAAATCAATTGCTGTTTATGTCTGCAAATTTCTTGCCTTGGCTTTTGTTTTGAGTGCTTTATTTATGACATTTTCAAGAGGCGCTCTCATCGTTTTTATCGGGCAGCTTGTTCTTTTTGGGATTTATTTTATCAGGAGAATTAATCATGCGACGAAGTCGCACAGCGAGCCTAAGGGCGAGCAAAATGAGCGAAGCGAAAACCTTA
>CAYHSM010000027.1:0-12775 GCA_964359325.1 uncultured Candidatus Peribacteria bacterium | reverse complement strand
ACAAACTGCTCGCAAAAATATATATGGCGAAAGCTTGCCAAAAACTCGAAAAATAAACCGCATATTTTTTAAAAATCACATCGGCTAAAGCCCAAGCAAAAGTCGCTAATACAACCAATACAAAAGCTTTGCTAAAACGCCAACCGCTTTCCATCTTTTTCACCGCAGCCAAAACACTTCCGGCCAAAATCAAAACAAAAGCGATTAATTGATACATATTCAACCTTTCTCCAATCAGGATCGCAGCCAATATCAAAATAAAAACAGGCAAAAACTGCATTATCAAAATCACTCTGCTGGTTTCCTCAAATTCCAAAGCTTTATAAAAAAGTACAAAAGGTAGCGTCCACAAAACCCCCGCGATAAATATCGCGACGACATGCCAACCAAAGACCAATCCCTGCCCAAAAAGAGCAAGCAAGATTAAAGCTATCGGCAATCTTGCAAAAGCAAACGACAAAGTCAAAACAAAATCATTTTTTATAAAATGACGCCTCAGGGCCGTATCATTTATACTGCTCAAAGCCCACAACACCGGTGACAATATGGAAAAAAACAACCACATATAAATATACTTACATGGCTAATAAACTACTTCGAGATAACATTTTTCACAATAGACTTTTTCAGGACCTGCCTGCCGAGAGGCATGGCGGTCAGGAGAATAGGAAGTTCTCATCAAAACGCCGCACTTATCACATTTTCTGTCCCACAAAACCATTGGATTTCTGAGAGCTATCCTATCGAGATGTCTCTGTTTTGGAGAACGTTTTGGCAGAGCCAATCGGAATTTTTCATACATGGCCCTTTCCTGCGGAATAATCCTGAAAGACTTGCCTGTGACCTCGCAAATTAAAGCATCCTTGGCATCTTTATTCTCCGCACCTTCAATTTCTTTCCACCTAAAACCTTGACGCAAAACTTCTTCCTTGCTCAAAGGATAATAATCACTGGCGGCCGATTCGTTATAAGCAAAAATGGAAACTGAAGCGGGAAAAAACTGACCCCACTCACCGGTTTCTTTCATATGCTCAATTATCCGCGCAACCATTTTCTCATATTCAGTCTTCGTATACTGCTTATTAAAGATACAATACTGCGCGTGTTTTAACCCTATACAACCGAAACAATCCCTCACGTTTTTATTGCATTGCGCGCTATAATAAACGCTATCAATCGAATCCCATACAAAAGCTGAAAAAGCCACCCTATTAACACTGCTAAAAAAAGCCACAACTTCATACACAAGCTCGCCATATTCCCCGCTATTTGAATCCATACAATCGTTTACGCCAAGCATCTGATAGGAATGATTTGTATCTCTGCATTCGCTTACGCCATAAACATCATGACAATCCTTACAATTAAAAATATAATTGCCGGAAACATCCTCATTGTTTGTCCCGATATAACAACGGTGCGGCAACTCCATTTTCAAATTTTCCAACTTGGAAATAACATCTTTCAAAACCTCATCTTTAGTTAAATCAATCCCTGACAAAATCTTTTCATATTCCTCTTTTGTATACTGCTTGTTCAAAATGCAATATTTTCCATGATTCAAATTCACGCAGGAAAAACAATCGTAAGAATTATGCACTCCATAGCAAAATTTCAGTCCGTGTGAATTACTGCAATTCTGACAATAAATACATTCATATAATTTATCGCTGTCCGTACACTGAATACAAAGCTCGGAATCTCTCAACAAAAGAGAATCGCAACATCTCTTACATCTGAACGGCGTACCATAATAACAGTTCTCGCATTCAATTGATCCAAACGTCAAATAACAATCCTTTGATTCACCAACTATATTGCAAAAATCACAATTCTGATTATTTGAAGAAACGAGGGAAAGATGCGGAACTTTATCGCGCAATTCAACAAACTGTTCAAAAAACGGCCTGTTAAAATCAAAATCCTGCGCATAATCATGCGGATCCCAAGAATCCCCAAACCATACCTCCGGACAATAAACCGGAAAAGGAACATTTTCGTCATACATAGCTATGATATTCTTGCCGGTTTTACTGCATTTACGATGATGCAGACTGCTCTCATTACGAAAAATCATCCTCTGCCTCATCCTGCAAGGAGGACATTGATCCGGACTTGGAATCGCGTATTTTTTATCATCAAAAACCGGAGACATTTTATCGTAAAATTTCAAATCATTATCTGTAATTTGGAATTGAGCTCCGCACTGCTTGCAATTTTTAGTTAGCATTAGAATTTTTAATAAACTTCAGCCAAATAGCATTTTTCACAATAGACTTTTTCCGGACGGTCCGGAGAATAGGTGGTATTTAACTGCGCGCCGCACTTTTTACAATTATTTTTCCAAAGCTTGCGCGGATTCCTAAGTTTATTTCTATCAAAATGCCGTTGATCAGGAGTACGATGCGGAACCGGAATATTCATTCTGCGATAAAATCTCAATTCCTGTTCAATAATACGATATGGCCTTCCGGATTTCTCACAAATCAAAACTTGTTTACAAATATCATCCGGCACGTCCTTGATATTGTCAGGGGTTTTATAATCAGACGCCTTGTGATTCGTGTCATTCTCCAAATCGCGCCATCGCCACCCATTTTTTAAAGCCTGCTCTTTAGTCAGAGGGAAATATTCTTGAGCAACAGTCTCATTATAAGCAAATGGAGAAATTTTAGCAGGAAAAAATTCACCCCACTCGCTATTCTTCTTCATATGCTCAATTATTCGCGGTACCAATTCCTCATACTCTTCCCTGCTATACTGCTTATTCAAAATACAATACTGCTTGTGAGTTAAAGCGCTGCAACCAAAACAATTATTACAATGATTCAACATCTCGCAATAATAAACATCATTGTTATAATGACTGGCCATGGAAAAAGCCGACCTGACCATATTCAAACTGCTGATAAGCTCATATGAAAGCTCGGGTTTATACAAAGAATAATTCAAATCATGACAATCTTTCGCGTCCAACACGTCATACAGATACTTACAATCCCAACAATTCAAAACATTAAAACTGTTAAAAGTATTTTTGGAATTTTTAATGTCATCGCCGCTGGCATTTTCACAATTCAGAAAATAATTCGCCCTGAAAATCGCGTTTTCTCTCTTAAATTTAGTCCAGCCTTCATATAATTTCTGTCTTTGTGAATACGAGCCCAGCTGCAAACCATTCAAATATTTCTCATAATCTTCTTTGGAATGAGGCTTATTAAAAATATAATATTCTTTACTGCGCAACCCGCTGGAAAACAAACAATTCCTACAACCTTTCAAATCAAAACAGAAAAAACAATCGCTGCAATTTTCACAGTAGATGGAATGTTGAATATTATAGCAGTCATAACAATTTATACATTCGTAACAAAGCTCACTGTTATACACAAAAGTACAATCCACCGCATTTTTTGAATGCTTTACGAACAAATTAAAATAACTGTCGCGATTTGCCTCCCCGGCAATATCCAAATAGCAATCCTTATTATCGCTGCAAAAATTGCAATAATAACTGTTTTCGCAATTCACTATATCTATGCCTAGTCGCGGCACGTCATGCATCAATTCATCAACCTGTTCAAAAAACGGCCTGTTAAAATCAAACTCGCGTCCAAAATCCATCGGGTTCCATTTATCGCTGTACCATGCGTCCGGATGATAAACTTTACAAGATGAATCCGGAGCAAAAAGCGACACGAATTGTTTTCCTGACAAATCGCATTTCCTATTATAAAAAACCCTGTCATTCCTGAACATCTGCCTCCTCTGCACGCGACAATCCGAACAAAATGACGGGAGTGGAATTTCGCAAGTTTTATTGCCGAATTTAGCCGAAATTCTTTCATGAAATCTCTGATCCTTATCATCCAAATCAAATCCAACGCCACACTGTCTGCATGTCTTAATCATGCGCGTAATATAGCACAAATTCCGGATCAGTCACACAACAACTTTCGCCACAAAATAATTCATGGCATAATACGACCATGAAAAAATTATACATCAGCTTGATTCTAATCATTATTGCGGTTGGAGCTGCATATTCTATAAACCAACTGATGAATTCCAAAAATTCATCACTGATTCAGAACAGAGTGATAGCAATAAATCCGGTTTCGGGAGACATAAGGCCCTCAACTGACAAAAACGTCACAACGGATCCAAGCACGAGCGGCACCACAACAACAACGCCAAAATCGACAGTCAAAAAAACTCCAATAGTTATAAAACCAACAGACTATCGCCTGACAAAACTTACAAATAATCAAAAATCTTTAGAAAAAGAAGGACGGAATCCTTTTAATTCAAAAATACAATTATCAAACATAAAAACATCTTTTACGGATGTTACTGCAAAAATAACTCAGTCTTCGGATAGTGATGGCGATGGACTTTCCAACATAATCGAAACTCAGTACGGCACTGATTCCACAAACGCGGATAGTGATAATGATGGAATCAGCGACAGCGCGGAAGTGCTCGATTTCAATACGGATCCGCTGCAAACAACTGTGGTAGATACAACTCCCGGGATAAATAATCTCAATGAAACAACAACCGGAGGCTCTCCAATCATTAAAGGGAATGCAAAAGCCGGAGAAATTGTAACTATTGTCGCAAAAAATATAGCTACTGGAAAAATTACACAAGTATGTCAAAACAAAGCTGACGAACAGGGAAAATTTTTCTGCTTCCCGGAAGAAGAAATGGAAGACGGCAATTACTATCTCTACTCCAATCACAAACCGGAAAAAGGCAAAACTACTGATGATAGAAAAGTAGTCCTGATAAAAGTGGACCATGCGCAGGTGGAACAAGCTCCTGAAGCGGAAATCAAAAAAATTCCGGACATGACTGTAGTGCTCTCTAACACTCAATCCGTACTAAACATGCTAGCTAAATTCTTTGGAGGGAGCTTGGTTGAAAAATCTTTCCGTCCACCATTGGAAAAATTATTTGCTTCCAAAAATCAAACAACCAAATTGATTGGGAAAGCAAATCCCGGAGACATAATCGTGGCAACATGGAAAAGCGTCATCCTATCCTCAGTCGTAATCGCTGACGCGTCTCAAGGAATTTTCGAAATGTTAATCCCGGGGCAATTAAGCGCCGGCCAGCATAATATTTTCATTTACGCATTCAATCCAAAACTCAATCTGATAAGCAATATAACGAAACTAAAGTTCTTTAAGAGCTAAAAAAGATTTACAAAGATTTTATAAGGGGATATATTCACTCCCTTAATTAAAATTATTCTCTAACATAAATTTTTATGGGAACTCCTACAGAATCATTGCAAGAATTTTTACCCGGCGCGGATTACGCTACTGTTGTAGCTATGCGCAAACGGAATGCTATCCCACAATGGGACAGCGCGCATCCACACGGAATGATGATAACCAAAGGGGAAGGCCCATACCTGGAAGGATATGTAGAAAGAGACGGAGAGGCCATACCGGTACGTGCGGTTGATGGCCATGGTCAAATACTTTGCAATTCAGCAGGATATAAAAATCCGGAAATAGAAGAGGCTCGTCAAGTCGCCAGGGATAGTGGCCTTGATGCCACTGCAACCAACTTTCACAATCCGATTGTAGAATGGGCGCGAGAAGCCTTATTGTCCAGCCTCCCATCCGAATGGAGAGACGAATATCTGCAATACTTCCTTACCAGCGGAACAGAAGCAAATGACACACTGAGACGTGCTGCTTTAGCTCAAGGCAATGGACTTGCAGAATTCATCAATCTAAGAAAGGGCTATTCGGGAGCCGGCTATGCAGCTAATGCAGCATGTGGCAATCCGGGATGGAAAGGGAACTCCACTCCTACAATTCCGGGCATGCACTTCACTGATCCGGACCCTGAAGATTTAATGAGAGTCTTGAGCGATATCCCAAGCGGAAGGAATATGGCCGCAATGTTCGAAGCCGGGAACTTAGGAGTAGGCGGATTCTTTGATATCCACGATGAGTTTTTAAGATTTCTTATCGAAAAAGTCAGCACAAAAGACGGAGGAGCTTATCCTGATGAAGTACAAACCGGATTAGGCAGAACCGGTACGACTTTTTGGGCATCGGAAAGAATATTTGAAGGTATGGAACCACCGGAAGGAATATCCATTGCTAAAGGCGTAGGCGGAAACCATCGTGCTGCAGCGGTATTTATACGAAAAGATGTAGCTGAAAAAATTAAAGGCCTCATCTACAATACTTTCGCGCAAAATCTTGAAGATCTTGCTGCTATGGGCACTGTAGTAAACATGGCACAAAGAGACAACTGGACACAAAATGCAGCAGCAAGAGGAGCCCAGTTAACAGAAGGCTTTGAACAAAAAGTCAGACCGGCTTCAGCCATCGAATTCACAACTCATGGTCGAGGACTCATGTTTGGAGTAAGACTCGATACGGCAAACAGGGTAAACGCTGTCCTGCGCCAAGCCCCACTGGACGGTTGGATTTGTGGCAAAGGCGGCGTAGACGGTAGAGTTTTACGCATTGCTCCACCTATCAATATCACTGAGGAAGTCACAGCCGAACTAATCGAAGCCGTAGCACGAACATTTGCTTCTCCGGAAGTTGAACAAGCTGCATAATTTACACTTGCACTTGTAAACCATCTACTTATAATCAATGAGGCCTTAAACAAGGCTCTCCCATTATTTTTATAAATTTAAAAATTTCACAATGAACACAACAAACCTCCTCTACCTCGCCATCGGAGCAAGCGTACTTGGACTGCTTTACGCGATTTTTCTAATCATCCGCATCTTGAAACAGCCGGCCGGTTCAGGCAAAATGCTTGAAATTGCCGCAGCTATACAAGAAGGCGCAAAAGCATACCTCGCTCGCCAATATAAAACCGTAGGCGTTTTGACAATCGTCATCATAGCCATAATGTATTTCACAAAATTTTCACCAAACACTATATATGGCTTTATAATTGGCGCTGTGCTGTCGGCCGTTGCAGGATTTGTTGGAATGAATATTTCCGTGCGAGCGAATGTGCGCACTGCGGAAGCAGCAAAAAAAGGACTGAAACAAGCTCTGGCTTTGGCCTTTCAAGGAGGATCTGTTACCGGATTATTTGTTGTCGGACTCGGATTACTTAGCGTTTCAACATTTTATTTAATTACAAAAGACTTGGCGGCTTTGGTCGGACTCGCTTTTGGCGCAAGCTTGATTTCAATATTTGCGCGTCTTGGCGGAGGAATATTCACAAAAGGCGCTGATGTTGGCACTGACATGGTTGGAAAAATCGAAAAAGATATTCCGGAAGATGATCCTAGAAATCCAGGCGTAATTGCTGACAATGTCGGAGATAATGTTGGAGATTGTGCGGGAATGGCAGCGGATTTATTTGAAACTTATGTAGTCTCGGCAATTGCGGTTATATTGCTTGGCAATACGATATTCCCGGACTTTGAAAACGCAATAATTTATCCGTTAATGATTGGCGGAGCCTCAATTATCACAACAATTATCGGCACATGGTTTGTACGTCTCGGAAAATCCAAAAATATAATGGGAGCATTATATAAAAGTTTAATCACAACAGGTTTACTCTCAGCCATTGCTTTCTATCCGATTACTCAAAAATTAATGTCGGGAAACGGTCAATTTTCCACATTAAATTTATTTTACGCGTCATTGATCGGCTTGGCTGTGACAGCAGCTGTAGTTTTAATTACAGAATATTATACTGACAAAAAACATCGTCCGGTTAGACAAATAGCGGAAGCATCAACTACCGGTCATGGCACAAATATCATCCAGGGTTTGGCCGTAGGAATGCAATCAACAGCACTCCCTGTAATAGTTATCGTTATTGCTATTTTACTTGCTTTCAAATTGGCTGGACTGTATGGCATCGCTCTCTCGGTAATGAGTATGCTTTCATTAACAGGTATAATTGTCGCGATAGATGCATTCGGCCCAATCACTGATAATGCCGGAGGTATCGCGGAAATGGCTCATCTACCAAAAGAAGTACGTGATGTCACAGACCCGCTCGACGCAGTTGGAAACACCACAAAAGCAGTCACAAAAGGCTACGCTATCGCTTCAGCCGGACTTGCAGCTATGGTTTTATTTGCGGCTTACACTCAAGAACTCGCAGCTAACGGTATTGTCGCAACTTTCGATTTGGCAAACAGCAAAGTGCTTGTTGGCCTTTTGATCGGAGGACTTCTCCCCTATTTATTCGGGAGTATGGCAATGGCGGCCGTTGGCAAAGCGGCAAAAGCCGTGGTTGAGGAAGTACGAAGACAATTCAGGGAAATAAAAGGAATTATGACAGGCGAAAACAAACCCGACTATTCAAAAGCCGTGGATATTGTTGCGGGAGCGGCAATTAAAGAAATGATAATTCCGGCTTTAATTCCGGTAGTTGTTCCGGTAATTGTTGGTTTAACTTTGGGTGCGGAAGCTTTGGGCGGATTATTGGTTGGAACGATCGTCACAGGTCTGTTTGTTGGAATTTCAATGACAACCGGCGGCGCGGCATGGGACAATGCAAAAAAATATATTGAAGAAGGAAAATTCGGAGGCAAAGGCTCTGATGCTCATAAAGCGGCCGTAACCGGAGACACGGTTGGCGACCCATACAAGGATACTGCAGGCCCTGCAATCAACCCGATGATTAAAATCATTAACATTGTAGCCCTTCTTCTGGTAAGATTTTTAAAGCCATAAGTCTTTTACCTCATATCCTAATGGGAAATACACAAAACATTTTTTTCCTCGAAGTTGAGACCGAGGATAAAGACTTAATATCCAAAAAATTCCCTCAGGCAAAAATAATTCACAAAGTTTTATCCGAAAAAGAAATTATAAAACAATGCCACGAAGCGGAAATTTTATGTACTTTCATCTACAGCAAAATATCTAACAAAGTAATCGAGTCTTTACCGCGCCTAAAACTAATTGTTACAAGAAGCGTTGGCTATGACCACATAGATTTACAAGCCGCAAAAAAAAGAGGAATTATTGTCTGCAATGTTCCCGACTATGGCTCTCACGTAATTGCCGAGCACGTTTTTGCCTTACTGCTATCGGGTTTAAGACATATTGAAGAAGGAGACAACAGAACAGAACGATATAAAAAATTTATTTTTTCCGGATTGAGAGGGATGGCTTTAAAAGGAAAAACTTTAGGAATAGTTGGAACAGGAAAAATTGGAAAAAATGTTGCGCGAATAGCAAGCCTGGGATTTTTGATGAATGTTATTGCGTGCGATCCTTATCCGGATGAAAATGCCGCAATGGAAAATCACTTTAAATATGTAAATTTTAGAAAAATACTGAAAGAATCCGACATAATTTCATTACATTGCCCATTACTGGAAACCACCAAACATTTAATAAATAAAAAAAACATTTCCCTAATGAAAAATGGAGTTGTCATTGTTAATACTTCAAGAGGAGATGTAATTAAAACCGAAGACTTGGTCAAAGCGATAAAATCAAAAAAAATCGCCTACGCGTTTTTAGACGTACTGGAACACGAAAATAATCTGAAATCCAACAAGGAACTGATTGACCTTCCGAATGTTATAACAACTCCGCACATTGCCTTTTATGCTGACGACTCTATGAAAAAAATGTACACAGACTCATTCTCAATTATAAAATCATTTTTAAATAAAAAAGAAATAAAAAATCAAATAAAAGGCTTGTAATGGGGAATTTAATCAAATTAAGGAATTTTATAATCGGTTTCCTCTACCGCCATATTCTTAAAAAAATATTTTTTCTTTTTGATGCGGAACGCACGCACGACTTCATGACCGCTACGGGTAAATTACTCGGCAAATATAATTTTACTCGCAAAATTACGAATGTTTTTTTTAATGCGCCCGATGATCCTGTGCTTGAACAAAACATTTTGGGAATAAAATTCAAAAATCCAATAGGACTATCCGCGGGCTTTGACAAAAACGCGGAACTCACGGACATAATCCCGGAAGTTGGATTTGGATTTGAAGAAATCGGCTCGATTACAGCGGAACCATGCGAAGGCAATCCAAAACCGCGTCTATGGCGCCTCAAAAAATCCAAAGCTCTGGTGGTGTATTACGGACTGAAAAATGACGGAGAAGAAAAACTTTCAGAAAAACTCACAAACAAAAAATTCAAAATCCCCATTGGCGTAAATATTGCAAAAACAAATTGCAAAGAAACCGCGGAAACGGAAAAAGGCATTGAAGATTATGTTAAATCATACAAAAAATTTCTTGAACTGGATATTGGCGACTATTTTACAATCAATATCAGTTGTCCGAATACTTTTGGCGGCGAACCGTTTCACGATGCTGCAAAACTGGACAAACTTTTAAGTGCGCTGGAAAAGCATCCCACAAAAAAACCGATTTTCCTGAAAATTTCTCCTGATCTTACAGACAAAGAAGTTGACGCAATACTTGAAATTTCAGCTCTCCACCACATCAACGGATTTATCTGCACAAACCTCACAAAAAAACGCGAAAATCTAAAAATTCTGGACGAACAAGTCCCAAAAGATGGAGGAATAAGCGGAAAAGCTGTTGAAGATATTGCAAACAAAATGATCGCCTCCATTCATCAAAAAACCAAAGGAAAATATATAATCATCGGTTGCGGCGGAGTATTTTGCGCGCAGGATGCCTACAAAAAAATCCGTCTCGGAGCTTCGCTGATAGAATTGATAACCGGAATGATTTTTGAGGGCCCTCAACTGATCAGCCAAATAAACCTCGGATTAAGCGACCTGCTCAAAAAAGACGGCTTCAAAAACATCAAAGAAGCGGTGGGGTATGATTGCAAATAAATAATCTAGCGCCTCCCTTCCCTGGAATGAGTAACTGGAGAAGCATATGTGTCCGTTCTTGGCTTGGCTCCAGGAGCAGGACCCCTACTTGGTGGTGCAGGAGGTTGTTCTCTTTTGCCGGACGGAGCACTTGGTTTACTAGCAGCACTAGCAGTAGCTGCAGATACTGCAGATGCAACAGCAGCCGGATCACCACCCTCAATAGCCACTTTTCCTCTAAAACCACCGGGCGTAGCTCCTGATGTAGGCGCTTGGGATGCTCGAGGCGCTTGAGGCTCTGGTGCGGCCTTCGGTTGCGCTCCTTGTGCCGGACCTCTGGCTACTGAAGCCGCTGGCTCTACAGATTTAACAGCAGGCGCAGGAACAAAAGCAGCAACTTCTCCCCCACCAACTACAGCAATTCTTCTATTAATATCAGCTACAAGAGTTTTTGTATCTCCACGCAAATCAATCCTCCAATTCGCATCAGCAAACATTCTAAATCTGACCAAAGCAGTAACATCAGATACTTCATCAAGAAGATCACCAACTTCCTCCCATCTCCTGTTTCTTGCCGCATCAAGAATCGGCTTCCTCTGGTCTTTAAGCAAACCTTGAACTGGAACTGTTTCTTCTCCCATATTTTTTTAAATTAAAATTAGGAAAAAATAATATATTGACATAACCCTAGCTGTCAATTCAGCTGTATAAGATCCGCTTGCCATTTTGGATATTTCTGGATATAATTTGGCCATGAAGAAATTCATTCAAAAAATAGAGGATATACAGACAAAAATTAATTCGCACAAACCTTTCTCGAAGGAAGTTCTTAAACTTTGGCAGGAAAAATTGCGCATCGATTGGACTTATAACTCAAATGCCATAGAAGGAAATACGCTTACCTATGGCGAAACAGCCTTTTTCTTAAAGGAAGGATTAACCTCGGAAGGAAAACCTTTAAAAGATTATTTGGAAGCAAAAAATCATGCTGAAGCGATAGATTATCTGCTAGATGTCATCAAGGGAGAAAGAGAAATAACAGAAGGTTTTATAAAAGAACTCCATGCTTTGCTATTAAAAGATATCCATTTCACATACGCAAAAGGCGGCAATGGGCAATTGATCAAAAAGCCTCTAAACGCAGGTAAATACAAAATTTTACCAAATCATGTTCTCACGATCTCCGGCAAAATTCACAAATATACGGATCCCCTCCACGTAAAAGACGACATGGAAGAGTTAATAAAATGGTTCAACAAAGAAAAAACTTTGAGCATCATAGAAAAAGCAGCTATTTTCCATTATAAATTTGTTGCGATTCACCCGTTCGATGACGGCAATGGAAGAATGGCGCGTTTGCTTATGAACTTGATATTAATGAAAGCCGGATATCCTCCGTGTGTAATAAAAAACATTAACAGGAGAAAATATTTGGAAAGCTTGGAATTGATAGATATCGGAAAAAATTATCAACCGTTTGTTGTATTCATATGCGAAGAACTTTTATCAACACAGAAAATAATGCTCGATATTTTAGAGGGGAAAGAGGATGTAAGCGCAGATTACTCAAAGAGAATGAACAAGAACGAGAGGGAAGAGAAAATTCTCAGCATCATAAGTGAAAAACCAATTTCAATCGGCCAAATAATCGAAAAAATTCCTCAAATCAAACGCCCAACTTTAAAGAGCGATTTAAACAGGCTTTTAAAAGCAAAAAAGATTAAAAGGATTGGATCGGGAAAAGGCTCATTATATTTTCAAAAATAAAAACTGCCATTAGTGCCACTTTTTAGGGTACAGATCATGGCTGGCTACTCGGGCCTAGTACCCTTTTGAGAAAGTAAATTTTTATCACCACTCTTGATCCTTTTCGCAACCCTTTTAATACTATCTGTAGGAGATAAATTCTCAGGCATTATTCCACCAAGCTCTTTTATAGTTTTTCTTACTTTTTTCCCTACTTTGAGATGAGCTCGATTTGCATTTTTTT
>CAYHSM010000026.1:0-13495 GCA_964359325.1 uncultured Candidatus Peribacteria bacterium | reverse complement strand
CAAAACTTCCCAAGCTTTTCAAATTGACATTTAAATGTACATTTGCTAAAATGTAAGCATAACAAATAAGCACATGAATATTTCCTTATCACAACAAGTCTCGGCCACTTATGCCCGCAATCATTTCAAGAAAGTAAACGAGAAAGCGGTTAAAGAAGGCATGTGTATCATTGTTTGTAAATCTAAGCCCGCGACGGTTCTTATTCCTATGGATGAATATTTAAGATTAAAAAATGCGAGACAAATTGAGCAGGCTAAGCATAAAAAAACTGTTAAAAAAATGACCTTGGAGGAATTACGCAAGGATTCTTTTTTTGAAAAATATGCGGGCTGCATGCAGGACGAGTATCCAGGGATGACAGCATTGGAATGGCAGCATAACTGGCATAAATATGTTGATTGATAGCAATATTATTCTGGAAATACTTTTCAAGCAGGACCATTACCGCGAATGTATGGACCTGATCAAGGCTATTAAAAATAACCTCTTTTCCGAAAAAGTATACATTACACGATTTTCTCTTAGTTCTATCGAGGCTGCTTGCAAAAAGAAAAATCAGGATTTTTTACGTGATCTTTTATTGTTGATCTATCAGGGAAAAATTAAAATTTCCAAACTGGATATTAAAGATGATTTAATGGTTAATTCTGTCCGGCGCGAGCTCGGACTGGACTTTGATGACACCATGCAATTCATTGCCACGCAAAAAGCCGGAACATACATTGTTACTTTCGATAAAGATTTTAAGAATAAGTCGATCCAAGTAAAAACTCCAAAGGAAGTTTTAAAAACGGTCTTGAAATAAAAACCTTCATCTGCCTAAAAGTACCCATCCACATCCTTAATCTTCAAATCCTCCAGCTTATATTTACTCAGCGCCTCAGCCATAATTTTCGCCACTTGGACATTTGTAATCAGAGGGATATTCAAATCCACGGATTTACGTCTAATCAAATATCCATCCGTAACCGTTGACCTGCTGTAATTTCTTGGAATATTTACAATGAGGTCGACACAGGGCCCATCCTCCCCTTTTATAACATCCAGTACATCGGGTTTTTTGCCGGTTGAAATTTTATAAACTTTACCGGCCTTGATTCCATTTTCATTAAAAAAATCAGCAGTACCCTCGGTCCCAAAAATTTTAAAACCCATTTCCGTAAATTTTTGAGCGACGGACAAGACCTCAGCTTTTGCCTGAGGGCCTCCAACGCTAAACAAAATTCCTTTTTTTGGAAGCTCAAATCCAACGCTTATCATTGACTTAAGAAAAGCCTCGTATAAATCATCTCCAAAACAGGCAACCTCGCCGGTAGAAGCCATTTCTACGCCCAGCACCGGATCAGCGCCTTTAAGTCTTGGGAAGCTAAACTGCGGAGCCTTCACGGCCACATGATCCAAATCCAAAGTTTTATAATCTTTATATTCCAAAAGTTTTTTACCATGCGCGCTCATCTTGCCGGTTGTTGCGGCCAACATAGCCTCCATTGCAATTTCTATAAAATTATAACCGGTAACTTTTGATGAGAATGGAAAACTGCGGCTCGAACGCAAATTACATTCAATTACCATTACGCGATTGCTTTTAGCCAAAAACTGGATATTAAACGGGCCGCTGATATCAAGTTCTTTCGCAATTTGTTTGCTGATTACTTTAACTCTCCTGATTGTCTCCATGTATAATTTTTGTGGCGGCAAAACGATTGTCGCGTCTCCGCTATGCACCCCCGCATTTTCAATATGTTCGGAAATAGCATAAACAACCACGCGCCCTTTGTACGCAACCGCATCAATTTCAATTTCTTTTGCTCCGGTTTCAAATTTTGAAACAACAACAGGCGCTTCCTTGGAAATTTTTACGGCTTTGCTCAAAAAAGTATCAAGAGCCGCGCGGTCATACGCAACACTCATGGCTGCGCCGGACAAAACATATGAAGGTCTGACTAAAACCGGGTAACCGACCTCGTCCGCGAATTTGTAAATATCCTGAATTTTTGCAAGCTCTTGCCATTTTGGCTGATCCACGCCGAGCTTGTCCAGCATCCCTGAAAATTTATGACGGTCTTCTGCGCGATCAATATTTTTTGGATCGGTGCCGAGAATTTTTACGCCAATTTTATGAAGTTTTAAGGCGAGATTATTTGGAACTTGTCCCCCGGTTGAGACCACAACGCCGACAACATTTTTACCCGTCATTTCGCCATTTTCAAATTCATATATGTCCAAAACTCTCTCCAGCGACAATTCATCAAAATACAATTTGTCGCAAGTGTCATAATCCGTAGAAACAGTTTCCGGATTATAATTTATCATGATTTTTTCATACCCCTCACGCCCCGCAGTCTGCACGGCATTTACGCAACACCAATCAAACTCCACGCTTGAGCCGATGCAATACGCGCCTCCGCCAAGCACGATCACCTTTTCGCGCTTGCTGGAAGTAACATCAGTCTTGTCTCCATGATATGTAATGTAAAGATAATTTGTATTTGCCGGATATTCCGCAGCCATCGTATCTATCTGTTTTATGCACGGTAAAATTCCCATTTTTTTGCGTAACGCGCGCATCGTAAGCTCCTGAGTCCCTTTCATAAAAGCCAATTGTTTATCGGAAAATCCTTTTTTCTTTGCTCCCAACATCAGCTCGGGAGTAAACTCTTTGGCATGCCCCAGCCTTTTTTCAAGCATCACGATATTTTTTAATTTATCCAAGAACCATTTATCAATCCCGGAAAGTTTTGAAATTTTTTCCACGCTCCACCCCTTAGCCAAAGCCTGAGCTATAACCAAAATCCTTTTTGGAGTCGGATGTTCAATATCTTTTTTAATGGATTCTTCGGATTCAATTTGCACATCTTCATTTGCAACAAGTCCATGCAGCCCGACTTGCAACATTCTTAGTCCTTTTTGCACAACCTCTTCAAAACTGCGTCCCAAGGCCATTATTTCGCCCACCGATTTCATCTCGGAAGTGATTTCTTTTGAAACCATGCGGAATTTATTGAGGTCCCATCTCGGAATTTTTAGCGCAATATAATCAAGCGCCGGCTCAAAACACGCAGTAGTGGTTTTTGTAACCGCATTTTTTAATTCCGGCAATGTATAGCCGAGCGCCAATTTTGCAGCCACATGGGCCAACGGATAACCGGTCGCCTTGCTAGCCAAAGCCGAAGATCGACTCAAGCGGGCATTAACTTCAATCACGCGATAATCTTCGGAATTTGGATCAAGCGCATATTGAATATTACATTCGCCAATAACTCCCAAATGCCTGATAACTTTTATCGCCAGTTCGCGCAATTTATGATATTCGCTGTTGGTCAAAGTTTGGGAAGGAGCAACCACAATCGATTCTCCCGTGTGAATCCCGAGCGGATCGAAATTTTCCATATTGCAAACCGTGATGCAGTTGTCCGCGCGATCTCTCACAACTTCATATTCAACTTCTTTCCATCCTTTTAAACTTTCTTCAATCAAAACCTGGGGACTGTAAGCGAAAGCGTTATCCAGCATTTCATCCAATTGCTTCAAATTATACGCAAAGCCGCTGCCCTTTCCCCCCAGAGCAAAAGCAGCCCTGGTCATCAACGGAAATCCGATAATTTTAGCAGCCTTTAAGGCATCGGGCTTATTATTGCACGCAACGCTTCTCGGCATTTTTACTCCGATTTTTGTTAATTCTTTATTGAATAAATCCCTGTCCTCGGTTTTACAAATAGCTTCTACGGGCGTGCCCAAAACCTGCACTTTATATTTCTCAAGCACTCCTCTTTCAAAAAGCTTAACCCCGCAATTAAGCGCCGTCTGCCCTCCAAAAGCCAAAAATATGCCATCCGGCCTTTCCTGCGCAATTACTTTTTCCACAAAATAATCATTCACCGGCAAAAAATAAATCTTGTCTGCCAAGCCCTTACTCGTCTGAATAGTCGCAATATTCGGATTGATCAAAACGGTCTTAATCCCTTCCTCCTTCAAAGCCTTTATAGCCTGCGATCCCGAATAATCAAACTCACCGGCCTCTCCGATTTTAAGAGCGCCGCTGCCAAGAACCAAAACTTTTTTAATTTTAGAAAAAACTAAATCCTTCTTATTTTGAGAGGGGTTCTTTAATTTTGAACTCTTTTTTAAAGGCATTTAATTTAAATGAACTTTCTTTATGTAGATTTTAGAGAAGAATGTGGTGCTGGTCAAGCCGCCGTGAGAGACAAACCTTAAAACTTAAATTCCATCCCGTGGGCCTCGCCCCCGTTTTCAGGCAAAATTCTCCAGGACATAACCGGCATAAGTTTCCCGGGCACTCCAAATCCGCTGGCTTTTGGATGTCCGCCACCGCCCCACTTTGAGGCAACATCGGAAAGATTTACATCGTTTCTCTGTGTGCGCAGCGACCCTTTCACCAAGCCTTTTTCGTCCTCGCTTAACAGCACGCAATATTTACTGCCTGGCACAGCATTCAAATAATCAATCGCGCCGCCGGTATCATGAGAATTGGCCTCGCAAGCATCATAATCGCTTTGCCCAACCGCCGAGACAGTCACGCCCTCCTCATTCGTATAAGTCCTTTCCAAAATTTTACCCCATAATCGCAATCTATTTATTGGAGTGGTATGAAAAAGTTCCTTGGAAACTTTTTTGAGTTCAGCACCTTTTGCCACCAAGTCAGCGCAAACCTTCATAACTTCCCCGGTTGTATTGCTGTGCATCAGTCCGCCCGTATCAAAATAAATCCCATGCAGCAGGCAAGTTGAAATGTCGAGAGTAATTTTCAAATCGCAAAATCTCAAAAATTTATAAATAATTATACAAGTAGAACACGCGGAATCATCAACCGGATTTATTGTCCCAAAACGATCATTTGAAATATGGTGGTCAAAGTTAACGTAAGGTTTTTGTCCTGACAAAATCTCCGGCTTTTTTTCCGTGAAGGCAACGAGTTTTAAAGCGCCGCAATCAACACTGACAATCAAGTCGAAATCTTCATAATTAAAATCTTGAACAAAAGTATCGGCTTTTTTTAAAAATAAACTATTGTGAGGAACGGGATCAACGGACGCGCTCGTAATTTCCTTGCCAAGAGACTCAAGCGCAAGTCTTAGAGCGAGATTACTCCCGACCGCATCCCCATCCGGACTTTTATGCGAAATAATGCAAATTTTCCGAGCCTCGGTAAATGCTCTTTTGGTTTTCTGAAACTCGATTTTTAGTTGTTCGGAAATTTGTGGCACATATTTATTTAAAGGAATAAATTTTAATAAGTTTTTCAAGGAAAGGGAAGGTGGAAGATAAAAAGCGGATTGCGAAAACCTAAAAAACCCCGCAAAGCTTTCATTTCGCAGAGTCCGGTTATCTTGCTACAATTTGCGCAATGGTTCTTACAAATCAACAAAAATCAGACCTCCGACAAAAAATTCTTAACTATGCCAAAAAACTTGGATTTGATTTGGTTGGCTTCAGCAAGGCAAAAATAGATGGCAAATATTTGCGGGAGTTCAAAAAATGGCTTAAAAACGGCTACGAGGCCGATATGTCCTACATGCAAAAAATTTCAGAGCGCTCAGATATTGATAAAATTTTACCGGACGCAAAAACTGTAATTGTTTTGGGAATGAATTATTATCATGAGCAGCCGACGCTTCCACATGGCAGCGCCCATGTTGCCAGATACGCGTACGGTCGCGATTACCACAAGGTTATTGGGAAAAAATTGAAGGAATTGGAGGAATTTATTTCAACCACGCCGCCCATGCAGTCGCGAAATTTATCAAAAAAGTCTGCACGTGCAGACTTTTGCAGTCAAAAAACCGCTAAAGAAAGCCATATCGATTTAAAGTCCTACGTCGACACGGGCCCAATCCTCGAACGCGCTTTTGCCGAGCAATCCGGCCTGGGCCGTATTGGGAAAAACGGCTGCTTGATTACTGAAAAGTTTGGGTCGTGGGTTTTTCTTGCGGAGATTATAACGACAATAGATCTGAATTTAAACAAAAACAGCAAAGCCATCAGCACCTCCGCATCAACATCTCGTTGGTCCGATCCTTCCCACAAACCATTCAACATCTGCGGCAATTGTACGCGCTGCATGACAGCCTGCCCTACCGGAGCCATTATTGCTCCGGGTATTATTGATTCCCGTCTTTGCATTTCATATTTAACAATAGAAAATCGTAAAAAAATTCCGCAGCGCCTCGCCAAAATCATCAAGAAAACAAAAAGAATTTTTGGCTGCGACATTTGTCAGGAAGTTTGCCCGCATAACATTGCCCGCCGCAGGCGGGCTCAAAAAATAAACAGCCCCCCAGCCAATAATCCGCAACAAAATTTATTAGATGGCCTACTAACCCCAATCGCCGGGGATTCTTTAAGCCTTAAAAAAACCTCCGCCATCACCACGGACGCAGAATTCTTAAAAATCTTCGCCGGCTCCTCGCTCATGCGCGCAAAAAGAAAAGGTTTGCAAAGAAACGCGAGAATTTGCAAATTGCAGTAATAAACGCATTTTTAAATCACATCCTTAGCTGCCACATCGATAATCACGCCGCATGTCGCTTTTGCTGTCTTTTTGCTGCATATTCGGACACGAGGCCTGTACAACAAGGCAACAGAGAACTCTGCAAAAGTCGATAACGTTGCTTTATTTACGCATATGGAGGAACTGGCGGAGGCTCAGACCATGGTCTAGTATCCATCTCGGAAGGAGCATCATCAAACCCACCCGGCTCACCAAAATTTCTACCCCTTGCCATATCACGGACATTCCTTGAAGTATCAGCCATTCTAATCGCAAGTTCCCTCCTGAGGCCAACAAGCATAACTGCTAAATTTTATCCGGCTAGTTAAGCATAGTACCACCGCCACTGTTCAAGTCAACATCGTCTTCTTCTTCATAATAATAGCCTGATGTATCAGCAGAGGCGGGAGTCATATCCATAACGTCCCTTACGTATCCAAGTGTTGACTCCATTGCAAGTCTTATAGGCGCATCCTTAAAAGCGGCTTCTACAACTTTTCTTATAAAATCAGGGCGACTTTTATAAATGCTATGAATTCTTTTATGTCTTTCTAGTGCTTCCGGAGTGGCAATCCCTTCGTTCCGCATTATCGCGTCAGCGGCATCAATAATGGAAAGAAGTTTAACAAAAATAATCTCCACACAAAGCGAAAGATTAAGCAAAATATCGGTAAAGTCTTTTCCCTCCTCATTCAATTCACGGACAGTATTATAAGCAGCTTCAATAGTCATTGAATACAGAAAATGCAAATCATCCATGGTAAACGCCCTTTGATCTATAAGATTCCCTAATTCAAGTAAGTCCTCTCTTCTGGTGGAGCCTGGTTCAGCATTAATAGCTCTTACTGCCATTTTCCCCGGGCCTACATCTTTAGCAGCGGAAATCGCTTCAACAACCTCTCCATACACAGATAATTCCCCATCAATTCGATCAGATTTTTGGCCTTTTTCAGCACTCATATTTAAAAATTACAAGTTCCAATTATAACAAGAAAAACGAAAAAGTCAATACCTTGTGCCTAGAGTCGACACTGTAAACTTTAACAATTTGAGGTATACTTTTCATACTATGGCTGAGATTATAAAAACAGCTCAGGATATACAGGATGATATTTTTCGGAAAATGTCAGCTGACAAAAGACTTGAGGTTTGGGTTGGGCTGTGGCGGCTAGCTAAAGACCTTACTGGTGATAAAATAATTTATGGAACAAACGGATCCCAGAACGCTTCTGGTAAACATCGCGCAGATTTTTGAACAACTAAAGCTACCTTATTTGGTAACCGGAGGAATGGCGGTTTTGATTTGGGGTAGACCGAGATTCACGGCCGATATTGATATTGTAATAGAGCTTAATCCTTCTGATGTCGGGGGGTTGACGAAGGCTTTGAAAGATTTGAATAAAGCCGGTTATATTGACGAAGACATCGCTGAGGAGGTGGTTAGAAGAGGAGGCGAGTTTAATTTTATTGACGGAGTGACAGGCGTTAAAGTTGATTTTTGGATTTTTGATAAAGGAAATTTCGATTTATCACGTTTAAAAAGGCGCGTTGCAAAAGAAATCTTGGGACAAAAAATTTATTTTACTTCGCCGGAAGATTTAATTTTGAGCAAGTTAAAATGGTTTAAAGAAAGCCATTCTAATCGGCATTTGGAGGACGCTGAGTCGGTTTTGAAAATTTCCGGAGCGGAACTGGATATGAAATATTTGAATGAATGGGCGGAAGAAATAGGAGTTATGGATGGACTTAAAAAATTACTACGGTAGATTTATGGCAGCATCTAGATCAATTTACCTATATCGTAATGCTTAACTTCACCCTCCTGTAAACTCAAAAAATCCTTCCTCTCTTTATTCTCATAAATCAGCCCCAAATAAATTTCTTTATCCATATCCTCCACCAATTTCCTCGCGGCCCAAATATCACAACAATCATATCCGCGCAAATCCTCCACAAACCTCACCCTCTGCGAATACCACGCATCCGGAGTTAATTTATTATAAGTCGGACACGCCTGCAAAATTTCCACATACGCAAAACCTTTGTGATGCAAAGCTTTTCTGAATATCTCAGTCAAATGATCAATCTCTCCGGAAAATCCGCGCGCCACAAACGAAGGATTTAAACCCAAAACAAATTGCAAAGTATTAATCGGGGCAACAACCACTCCGTCAGGAGTGCCATTCATGCGAGCGCCGCAGCGGGTCGTGGCAGACGCCTGACCCACGGTTAATCCATAATTTTCATTATTATGATGAACGAAAATCATTGGAAAATTATTGCGAACGCCATGAACGAGATGATTTACGCCCTCGCTAAAAGTCCCGCCATCGCCGCCAAACCCAATAACCTTGATTTTAGGATTTGCAAGCGCCGCGCCTGCGGCAGTGCTGATTGTGCGCCCGTGCAAGCCATGTAATGTATATGCTTTAATTTTATCCGAGCCATTCCCCACGCACCCGATATCAAAAAACATGGCAACATCTTTACGCGAAAACCCCTCCAAAACCAAAGCCCTCACCAAAGCGTTTTGTATGGCGTAATTCCCGCAATTACCGCACCACGTAACGACTTTTTCCGTTTCGTAATCCAAAAATTCCTTAGTCTTTGGCAGCAGTTTTTCTAATTGTTCTTTAGTAAATTTCATTTTAAATTTTCTTTAATGAATTTTTCCACATCCTCCACAAAAAACGGTCTGCCGTCATATTTCAACAATCGTCCCGCAAATTTTACGCCGGCTTTATTCTCCAACATATTCCCAAACTGTCCCTCATAATTGCCTTCAATCAAAAACACCCGCTTATTATTTTTAAAGAATTTTTTAGCAGCCGCGGTTTTCAATGGATACACATAGCTGTAATGTAAAAAATTAACTTTTACGCCACGGGCAGCCATTATTCCGATCACGTCCAGCATGACATTTTTGGAGCCGCCCCACCCGACAAAAGAAATATCCGCCCGCCCGCCGCTAGGCGCGGCGCCATCCGCCACTCCATGTGCCTCCGGTTCCGGCAAAGCCTCCTCAATCAATCGCGCTTTTTTCATGCGCTTGTCTATCATGCACGCAGCCTGCTCCGCGTCTTCAATTACAGACCCATCCTCGCCATGCTCATCACTGTTTGAATAATAATAGGCATCGCAGGACCCGGGCAGCCAGCGTTTTGACAACCCATTTTTAGTAATTTCGTAACGGTCGGCGCTCACAACCTCACCCAATTTTTTTTCCGAAACAAGCCCTCTCTCAATCGGAATTTTTCCCTGTTCAAACATTGGAATCGTCCAATTTGTCTCCGCAATATTTTTTTCCGTAAGCACAATTACAGGGCTTTGGAATTTTTCAGCAATATTAAAAGCATGTTGAATCAAATCAAAACAATCGGTCGGATCACTCGCCGCAATCACTGCGCGAGGAAATTCTCCATGTGAAGAATAAACAGCTAAATTAAAATCGCTCTGACATGTCCACGTCGGCATCCCCGTAGCTGGACCCGGCCGCTGAGCAATCACAAGCACAAGCGGACATTCAATCATCCCTGCCAAAGAAACAGTTTCAGTCATTAAATCATATCCGCCTCCGGAGGTCGCTGCCAAAGCGCGCGTTCCCATATACATTGCGCCAAGCGTCATACTGGCCACACTGATTTCATCTTCAACTTGTTTTACGATCATGCCGGTTTTTTGCGCAAAATTTGCCATGTGAGTGAGAATGGAACTCGCGGGACTCATTGGATAAGCGAAATATATTCTGCATCCCGCATGTATTGCGCCGAGAGCCAGAGCCTTATTCCCGTCCATTAAAATATTTTTTGCCGCCCAAAAATCGCGAAGCGATTTTTTTCCTCCCCGCTCCACATTCCCCAATTCCAAATCTACAGCTTTCTTCGCTCCGTCATATCCCGCCTTCAAACATTTCAAATCCAATTCCAAAATTTTCTGTTTATTTTTAAATCTCTCCATAACCTGCGCTGCAATTTGTTTATATTCCAGCCCCAAAGCTTTCCATAGCATCCCGATCAAAACCATATTGGTAATCAACACATTTCCGCCGCTTGCTACGGCCACTGTACGCGCTGGTAAATTTACAATTTTCACGTCACGCCCGGCAGCTTTTTCAGAAATTGCCTTAATTCCAATTGCTCTCTCCAGTCCATGCACAAGCACTCCCCCATCTTTCAAACAATCAAAATAAAACTGCAAACTTTCCAAATCAATAGCCAGCATCGCGTCAACTTTCTGCCGTAGTGCGCGTATCGGACCGGAGCTGATATTTATATTGAAACAAGCATGGCCGCCTTTGATTACTGACGGATATTCTCTTTCCGCCACAACATAAAATCCCAAGTCTTTAAAAGCTTTTATAATTATTTCGCCGGTGCTCAAAATCCCGCCGCCGCTGGCCCCTGCAATTTTTATTCCAAATCTGTCCATAAAAATAGATTACACAGCTGCCGCCAATTCCCCATCGATTTTTTCACACCACCTGTCCACGAATCCGTTTTGTATAAGTGGCAACGGTGACCGCGAAATTCGTAGGGGCATATATAATACCCTGGCTTTCTTCTTTTTCAAGAAGTCCATGATGATTTTGGCGGATTCCAGATGGTAGTCCTGGTCATATTTTGGATCGCCCAAGCCGATTACAGCGCATTTTCGCCCTTTCAAATCAACCGCTTCCAGTTTTTCCAAAAAAGCCTCAAATGAATCTTCCAGCTCTCCGATTCCATAAGTCGGACAGGCTAAAATAAGCAAATCATACGCGCCCAATTTTGCAGGATCGGTTGTTTTAGCTTTAAGAATTTGGACAGAATGTTTTTTCCCTGCCAAAACCATCGCGACTCTTTCACAAACCAGTTCCGTATTTCCGCCAACCGTGCCGTATACTATTTTAATTTGAGCCATGTATAAAAATTAATTTTTTTTATTCTTTCGGGCGGCATTGCTGAATTCTATAGCATCCTGAAGCCAGGTTAAAGTGGACTTAGTACTGGAATATTTCCAGAATTTAAGGGTTTCAAGATCTATATTTTGTTTAGCGAACTTTTTAGATTTCATAAATCTTTTAAATTTTCCAAGAACTGCAAGTCCAGCAAATCCTGATCTCTTGCAGCTTCCTTTTTCATTTTAATCAAATCATTTATTGAAACAACAGGAATAACTGTATTGTTAATTTTTTTTAAAATTCTCTTTGTCGAAAACTTTTTAAAATGTATAGACTTCTCGGTTAAGATATCAACAATGACATAGCTATGATTTATCGGAACATACGAATATGCTGTCATATTTTTTTCTTTAAGCCATTTTTTAATTTGCTTATGATCCTGCAAAGACATTACTGAAACCGGCAATCTTTCTTGATAGCCCAATTTTTTCATAACCTTGTCCATTTTCATTAAATTTTTTTGTTCCAGGAAAAGCAAAATATCCAAATCTCCGGTAAATCTTCTATATCCATGCAAAACCACCGCAAGGCCTCCAACCACTAGATATTTTAATTTTGCCTTATTGAATTCGCTAAAAATTTTTTCAAAAATATTCATAGTGCCATTCTACCATCAAACCAGGCCTTTGCCGAGCCCTATTGGCTTTACAATCAACTTTTGTTAAGCCGCACACGCCATTATAAACAGCAAATCCGACAATCTGTTTAAATATTTGAGAATGAAAACCGGCACAGCCGGTTTTTGCCCCGCCATCCCCCTCTCCGCCCTCCTGCACACAGTCCGAGCAATATGCAGCCTGGCGGAAATTTCCGACTTTCCTGGCCGCACAAAAGCCCGCCTGCGGCGGGCCGTCCCATTTTCCCTTCCATTTTCCTTCCACTCCCACCACTTCTCATATTTTTCAATCTCTTTTTCCAAACGCTCAATATCCTCTTCATCGATCGGCTTAATATTTTTCGGACATTTAAATTCAAAACCGACAATAGACATAATTCGATAAAGGTCATCCTCAACCACAGCCAAAATTTTTTTAATCCGTAGCCGTCGTGACGTCACGACGCCAACCTGCGTGGCCTCCGGCGCAGCCCAAACCCCGCACCACCCAACCACCGCCTGCAACTCATCCAATTCCCCAATCACATCAATAATCCGCGACGCCTTACCGACACGCCGCCCTCCAAACAGACTCGTCTCGCCCTTATCTCCCATTTTTGTGGTAATTTTCATAATGAAATTATATAATGGCCCACGTCTGTAGTACACATTATTCACACCATCCCCTTCATGCCCAACAAAAAACAAGACTCAACCCTAATCCTCACAAAAGAAGTAAGCGGATTCACGAAAGAAATAAAAGAATTCACAAAAGAAGTTTCCCGCCTCAAAGACCTCGAATTCATGAAAGTTTTTACGCACCCATGGAAATTTATGTGGTTTTCTTTTTTGAAAGGATTGATGATCGGGTTCGGATCAGTGCTTGGGGCCAGCGTCCTGGTCGGTATTTTTATATATATTCTCGCGCAAATCCGACTCGTGCCGATACTTGGAGACCTCGTGCAGGACGTAATTGATCAGATACAAGTTGAGCAACAAATTATCCCACAGCCGGACGAATCTCCGGTAGAAACCACCGAAACAGTTTCAGCCGAATTAAAAAATAAATAATATTTTAACCAACCATAACTAACAATTCCACAATGAACAACGACATTAAACGCTTTCTCCTCTGGCTTCTCGTAGCCGTAATTATAATAGGAAGTTTTGTGGCGGTCATGCTTTTGGGCGGAGGCTGCGGCGGAACTTCCGGCACGCTCACATTGGAAGTGACAAAAGATGAATGGATGAAAGGCAATCCCGATGCAAAAGTTACATTGGTTGAATATAGCGATTTCCAATGTCCGGCTTGCAGGTCGCGCGAGCCTTTAATCAAAACCCTGCTTGGCGAATTTGGCAACCACATGCGATTTGTTTATCGCCATTTTCCTCTTAGGGCAAATCACAGAAACGCTCAAATAACAGCGCAGGCTTCCGAGGCCGCGGGCTTGC